>JACQHN010000129.1 GCA_016199015.1 Nitrospira defluvii | reverse complement strand
TGCAGCAGAAGCGCTCGTGATAGACTACCCCCTACGCCACCTACGTTCATTCATCCCTCACATGCACACAGACTGAAAGGAGACTCGTCATGGTTCGTCGGGATTCGCTTCGTCCCCGCCCCATCGCACGCATCACCCTGTTCGTACTCGTGCTCGTCCTCGGGTGCCAGGCAACCCTGTCGGTACGAACGGTTTCCGCCGCCAGGTCTGGGACAGAAGCCATTCAAGGCTTGGGGAGCTATTTTCTCACCTTGCCCTACGGTGGCATCAAGATGGCCGTGGCGGTGCTGGGCGCGGTCGTCGGAGGGCTCGGATTCGTATTTACCGGCGGCGACAGCGAACAAAATCTGGGGCCCATCGCTGGGGGTGAATACGTCATCACCCCTGAGCATATTCGGGGAGAGAAGGATTTGCATTTCTTCGGGAACGCCCACGCCAGCTGATTGCCTGCTGCATGAAGGGGGCCGGTCACGCGATCAGTCCCCGACAACATACCGATCTTCTACCGTCTACATTGCTCGCCTGGTTGAGACATGCCGGTGGTGTATTTCACCCGATCTGGTGGATACCAACCACCAAGCTCGCACCCCCTAGCCATTTTGTTCATAACACATTGAAATCACGCTGCGCTGCAAAATCTCTTGCTGGCATATCTGTTGCTGTTACTCATCAGCAAGCGTGAACCTGCAACAAGATCCTTACAACCATCAAGGAGGGCATCATGGGAGAATTCAAATCGGGCTTCTTCATGAGCGAGTCAGCCTGCAACGGTCGTGTGCTCGTCGTGGATGATGAACCGGACATCCGCAAAGTCGTCCGCATGACCCTGCAAAAGGCCGGATACGAAGTGATCGAGGCGGAGAACGGCGAGAAGGCCATTGAAGCCATCAATACGGGTGAAAACCGGCTGCTGCTGGACGTGCTCGTGTGCGACATCCGAATGCCCAAGATCAACGGTGTCGAAGCCATTGCCTACTTCCAGCAAGAATGGCCGCGCGTGCCGATCATTGTCTTAACCGGTTTCCCGGATACCGACATGGCCACCTCATTTTTGCGCAGCGGTGTCGTCGACTACTTGGTAAAACCGGTCGAAGGGGAAAAGCTACGCACCGCCGTGGCCAGGGCCATGGAACAACGTGAACTGGCTCGACTCTAAGCATGCATGATGCCGACTCTGTTCCGCCCCCTCGACTCCGGGGAGGTCACACAGACCTCCCCGGAACAACACGGTGTCGAGAACGACGGGGCCTTGCCTCATGACCCGACCGGGGCCGGCCTTTCAACTGAACCATGGATCATGGCTATGAACACTTCTCCGACTAAAGTCGCCATTGTCGGCGCCGGGAAAGGCGGTATCGCTCTCCTGGAGCTGCTCCATCAAATCCCAGACGTCGAAATCGTCGGCATCGCAGATAAGGATCCTACCGCTCCGGGGCTCAAGCGAGCGCGAGACCTGAACGTGCAGGTCGCCGAACGGGTGCAGGATCTCGTCCAAAATCACGGCGTCACCCTCATCATGGATGTTACCGGCGACCCATCCATGGGACCGCTCATTCATGCCACGAAACGTCCCGGCTCCGAGGTCCTCAGCGGAGCCACGACACGATTGTTATGGAACCTCGTCCAACACCAGTCGAAATTGGAAGCCGAACTGTTTCAGGCCGACAAAATGGCCGGACTGGGCTCCTTTGCGGCCGGCATTGCCCACGACATCAACAATCCGCTGCAACTGATCCTTGGACTCGCAGAAAACCTGACAGATGAGCAGGATCTGGATGTCGTCCACGAACAGGCCCGCGACATCACCGAGGCCGTCAAGCGCACCAGCGCGCTCTGCCGCGATCTGACCAGCTATGCCAGGCGCAACGGCGCCGGCGAGGCCGTTCCCATCAACCTCAACATGAAAATGGACGAAGCACTGAAAATCGCCCGCTATGCCGTCACGCTCCAGGACATCACGGTGGTCAAACACTATGCCGAGCAGGCCACCGTGGTAGGAAACCCGGATGAGCTGCTCCATGTCTTCGTCAATTTGATCACGAATGCCGTCCAGGCGATACCACATCGCGGCACCTTGACCCTCCAAACAGCCATCAGTCCGGAAGGAGAGGTCTCCGCCTCCGTCAGCGATACGGGGTGCGGGATTCCCAAGGAAGCGTTCTCCAAGATCTTTGAACCCCTGTACACAACAAAACCCCCTGGGAAAGGCACCGGGCTGGGATTGTACAATGTGATGTCGGTGATCTCGAAGATGGAAGGTCACATTTGCGTCGAAAGCGACGTCGGCATCGGCACGACCTTCCGCATCGAATTTCCACAGGTTCAGCTGACGATGCCAGGCGCACCTCTATGACGATCACCTCGCTTCCGTTCTCAAACGCCCTCGGATGGGGGCTGAAACGCAAGCTCATCATCTCCATGCTGTTGGTCGGCGTGGTCCCACTCCTGCTCGGCCTCGGCATGGCCTTTCTGCAAGGCTCGAAGGAAATCCAAGTCGTCAGCGGGGAGAGTTTCCAGGCGTTAGCCACGGAGGCGGCCCGTAAATTGGATTTGCTCGTGGCGGAAGAAGTGGCCAGGACCTCGCGCATCGCCGTCCATCCGGACATCGTGCGTGAATTAGAGCGCCGGCGCGACGCGCTGCAAGCCCCCGACAACGCCCAGACACGTGCCTCGCTCGCCCAGCAGCGGGTACGTTGGGCGGCGCGGGACCCTGCCGCAGTGAAAGCCATCACCGAAAACTCCGCCGCCCTCTTGTTGCGGGGATTTTACGCCGGCTCACAGAGCGAGTCTGACCTGCTCCTTCCCCAGGTCGTCCGCGCCGCCACCAAGAAACTGTTCGTCACGGATGTCCAGGGAAACCTCTTTGCCGCCCTGACGGCCAAACCCGAGTTTGCCCATGCGGACAGCCCCTGGTGGAAAGGCACGTTCAACAAAGGAGCCGGCCAACTCTACATTGAAGACCTCCACTTCGATGACGAGGCCAATGCCTATGTGTTCAGCATTTCCCTCCCGATCATGGACAGCCTCCGCT
>JACQHN010000128.1 GCA_016199015.1 Nitrospira defluvii | reverse complement strand
TTCCTTTTTGAAGAGGGCCAGCGTCTCCAGAACCGTGGGACCTTGATACCAACTCATATTGCCGCTACGCAGAGCGATGTTATCGCCCTGCTTCGCACTGACCGGGATCATTTGTTGCGGAACCGCCCTGAATTGGCCCAGGAATTCCCGATATTCCTTTTCAATCCCGTCGAACACATCCTGCCGATATCCAACCAGATCCATCTTGTTGACGACCACCGCGAACTGCGTCACGCCCAGCAGCGACAACAGATAGCCGTGCTTCTTCGATTGCTCCCGTACGCCTTCCAACGCGTCGATCAACAGCAGCGCGGCCTCAGCTCGAGCGGCGCCCGAGATCATATTCTTCAAGAACTCTTTGTGTCCCGGGGCGTCGATGATGATGTATTGCCGCCCGTTCCAGATGAAGAACGTCCGCGCCGTGTCGATCGTAATGCCCTGCTCCTGCTCTTCCAAAAATGCGTCGAACAGAAATGCGTACTCGAACTCCTTGCCCTGCTGGCGGCAAATGGCCTGCACCTTTTCCAGCTTGCCTTCCGGCAACGAGCCTGTATCGGCATACAGTCGCCCCACCAACGTGGATTTTCCGTGATCGACATGGCCCACGATGACAATGTTGAGACTTTCCTGCGGCTTGGTCTGTTCGTGCTGTGTCATATGCGTCACTCGTTTAATGGAGGCCTGATGTCCTGCTCTTCGCCCTTCGGATACTCATCAGCCGGTAGGCCTGCGAGACCCGACTCACATGTAGCCCTTCTTACGGAGCATCTCCATGCCTCGCCCCGCATCCTGTGCCCGACCCGCTCGTTCCGCCACATGACTCCCACGGAGTTCCACAAGGATCTCGTCGACTGTCTTCGCCGTGGATTTGATGGGCATGGTACAGGGTGCACAACCTAAGCTGCGATACCGCGTCCCATCTCCTCTGTCGAGGTACAGATCCATGAATGGGATGTTCTCGTGTTTGATGTACTCCCAGATGTTGATCTCCGTCCAATCAAGGAGCGGATGAATCCGGATATGCGTGCCGGGCGGAAAGGTCGTTTTGAACTGGTCCCACAGCTCTGGCGGTTGATCGCGGAAATCCCAATCACCGTGTTTATCGCGAGGGGAGAAATATCGCTCCTTCGCCCTGGTGCTGTCTTCATCCGCTCGAACGCCGAGGATAATGCCGGTGTAGCCTTTCTCTTCGACCAGATTTTTCATGGCTGTCGTCTTCAAGGCGGTACAGCAGACATCCCGCCCCAGCGTATGATTCATCCCGGCGGCCAAGGCTTCTTTATTCTGTCCCACCACCAAATTGAGCCGCCACTCACGGGCAATCCGATCGCGATATTCGATCATCGCCGGGATCTTGTAACTCGTATCCACGTGGAGCAAGGGAAAGGGCACATGCCCGAAGAAGGCCTTGCGGGCCAGCCACAACAACACGGTCGAATCCTTCCCCATCGACCAGAGCATGGCGAGGTGATTGAAATGCTTGTAGGCTTCCCGAAGGATATAGACACTTTGATCTTCGAGTTGACGCAAATGTTTCATGATTCACACTCTTCTGTTTACGCTGACATGCCGACTTTCGAAGCACTTCCGGCGCTCGATCCGACGACCGCCACCAGTTCGGCCAGCTTGGCCTTGGCCTGACCGGACTCCAGTGCGCTTCGGGCCATCTCAAGGTTTCCGGAGATGGAGGTTCCCTTCCCGGCCGCATAGAGCAACATGGCGGCATTGAGAAGTACCCAATCCCGCTGCCCTCCCTGAATCTCATTGGCCAACAATCGCTTGATCAGATCAGCTTCCCGTTCCCGCTGTTCGACGGGAAACCCGGCCATCTCCCGGAAGGTTGCCATCGTCAGACCCGCATCCTTTGGCTGGAAGGTAAACGGAGTGATGCGTTCGTCCTTGAGCTCCAAGAGCCGCGTTGAATTGCCGATCGAGAGCTCCGGATCACCTTCGACTCCGCGAATCACCAATGCACGGGGACAACTCAACATACGCAACGCCTCGATCGTCTTTTCGAAGTAAGGCGGATGCGACAGGCCGATCACCTGCGAGATCGCGCGGGCGGGGTTGAGCATTCGCGCCACGGGATGAAAGAAATTGCGCACGCCCAACTCCTGCCGCATTTCCAGAAACCGGCTCACCGGCGGGTGATACAACGCCAGGTCCAAGTATGCGAACCCCTTCTTTTCCAATTCGGCCCCGACTAACTTAGCGGTCATATCGACAGGAATGCCCAAGAGCTTCAGCACCGACGAGATACCGAGCCGGTCCGGAGGCCCATCCACTCCGTGCAACAGCAAGACGGCTCCGGCGGCTGCCGCCACAATGGCGGCGGGAAGGATGGCGTGAAAGGTTTCACGCTTCCCCGCATAAACGGGCACATCGACGACTCCGAGCCCCGAACGGACCGGGACCGGCGGCACGTATTGGCGCGCGGTCGCGGTGAAAGCCGCTAATTCCGTGACCGATTCCGACTTGAATCGCATGGCCGTCAGGAACGCCCCGACCTGCGCCGGCGTCGCCGTACCCTCGATCATGAGGCGCATGGCCTGCTTGGCTTCTTCCCACGTGAGATCCTTGGATGTTTTTTGACCTTTAGCGACCTTGGCGAGCAGATGTTGCATGGATGGTAATGACCTTGTCTGATTTCAGGGTGACGATGATGTTACTTGTGCAGCCCGCACTCGGTCTTGCCGAAATTCTTCC
>JACQHN010000001.1 GCA_016199015.1 Nitrospira defluvii | reverse complement strand
GAGGCGGCAGTATCCGTGGCATGGCCCCATGCATACCGTCACCACAATCTATTATCCAGCTATTTGTTGGACACTACACTAGCCGCTCAAGTCAGAGAGCCATTCCTGCCGCATCGGCCAAGGCACCTCCGCTTCGGCATCATAACCGGCATGGTGAACCATGAGAGCCACACGCGCAGACTGATCACCGATGGCCTGTACCATAGCAGACGTCGGACGGAATCGCACAAAATGAACCGCGCTGATCTTCGTCTCGTGGCTGTGCCCCCCTTCGAACTCGCCGTAGCAGACTTCGCCCCCGGCACGGAGGCCGACCTTCTGTCCGTGATCCAAACCCATGAACACGTCGAGCCAGTGCTTCATCGTCTCAGGATCCGTAAGTTCGATCAAGAGGGTGGCGCTCAATTCGCCGGAGGCCGGCAGGAGTGCATTGTACACCTCCAACTCCTCCTGAACTTTTTGTGGATCGATAATCCGCTCGACGCGAATCATTTCCTGAATTTGAAACCGTAGCGTCTCTCGATTTTCAAACACCATTGTGACCTTGTCACCTATGGCAATGCGCCGACGGCGCTTCAGCGCGATGATGGTCTGCCGGTACGACTCGCGCTGCCGCTCGTACTCTTCCTGGGGGATCAACTCATCGTGCGTGAGAGGTTTCATTGGCGAGCCCCACATTCCACGGCATTCACTCGGTATTCCATGCAAGCCCTCATGAGGTATGCGGATCGCGGGGCAACCCATAGGCATCGCGCACGATCTGGATCGGATGCTGCGCCGCCTTCCCTCCGACATGGGCCGCGGCGCCGGCTTGATTGAGTTGAAGACCGGCCAGCGGACAATCGGACGCGACCAGATCAGCCGGCGCCTGCTCGATGACCCGTACCGCTTTTCTTGCAATCGTCATGGAGAGTGGGAAAAACTCCCTCTTGGCCGACCAGGATCCGTCATGCCCGGAGCACTTCTCAATCACCTCGACCTGCGCTCCGGCGCATTCCATCAGTTCCTTCGACTTGAAGCTGATGTTTTGATCGCGCAAGTGACAGGGCACCTGGTAGGCCACCCGGCCAGGCTTCTGTGTAAAATCCATCGCCAAGCCGCCCTCGCGCTTGAGTTTCATGAGGTACTCGCAAACATCATACGTATGTTCGGCCACCCGCTTCGCATCTTCTCCGGCTACCAGATTCAGATATTCGCGCTTCACCATGAGACTGCAACTGGGGGCGGGGATCACGACATCATATCCCTGGGCCACCCAGGATTTCAGCGAACTGATATTCCGCTGTGCCGCTGTTACCATGGCCGCCGTATCCCCAATATCGAACGATGGCATCCCGCAACAAGACTGGTCAGGCAACGCCACCTGCACGCCGTTTTTCTCAAGCACCTGCACGGTCGCCTTACCTACATCGGTGACTTGATAATTGACCAAGCAACTCGCGAACAACGCCACTTTTTTTCCGGCCGGCGATGGCTTAGCTGAAGACCGCCGCGCCCACCAACGCGCAAATGTTTCACGTTGATAGTGCAGCACCTGCCGATCACGGTGGACACCCAAGACGGTTTCCAGAAGGCCTCGAAGCCATCCTTGCCCCAACGCCCAATTGACCAGCGGCGCGAACGCGCTGTTCACTCGTCCCAACAGATCAGTCTTGGTCAGCAGCCAGTCCCGCCATTTAGTCCCACGCTCCACTGCCAAGCGCTTTTTCCACACCGCCATCAAGAGGGGAAAATCGATCCCATATTGATGGGGCGGCGTGTAGGGGCAATGGTTGAAACAGAGTTTGCAGTAATAGCATTCGTCGACGACGCGGTGGTGATCCGCGGACGTGAATTTCGTGACATCGCTCTCATATTCATCGATCCGATCCAGCAGGGTATTGAAGGATGGACAGAGATTGAAACAGCGGCGGCAGCCGTCGCACACGTCGTAGATGCGCAGCGTTTCTTGTTCGAGGGTTGCCGGATCGACTGGTTGAAGCAGGCGTAGTGCTGTCACAGAGGAACATTCCTTATGCAGAGAGCGGCGACGGGCTAAGCGACAGGGTGGGCCGGACATGCCTCCGCCCTACCCTGCTCTTGGCTTACGGAACCACCGGCGTTGCCAGGGGCTGTTATTGATTCAAGCTCGCGAGACCCTTCGTAAACCGATTGGCATGGGACCGCTCTGCCTTGGCCAAGGTCTCAAACCACTCGGCCAATTCAGAAAATCCCTCGTCCCGGGCTGTCTTGGCCATCCCAGGATACATCTGCGTGTATTCGTAGGTTTCTCCTTCAATGGCGGACTTCAGGTTGGCTTCCGTATTCCCGATCGGCACACCGGTCGCGGGATCGCCGACTTCCTTCAAAAAATCCAAGTGTCCAAACGCATGGCCGGTTTCCGCCTCGGACGTGTCACGGAACAATCCCCCGACATCCGGATACCCTTCGATGTCGGCTCGACGGGCGAAGTAGAGATAGCGCCGGTTGGCCTGCGACTCTCCCGCAAATGCGTGCTTGAGGTTTTCGTGACTCTTCGTGCCTTTCAAACTGTTTCCCATGCTGTCCTCCTTGCGTAAATTGACGATTTTTATGCTTGCCCGCTTTGTTATGGGACGTCGAGCTTCCCCCGCTGACAACCTGCACAATACCCGTGGAACTCAACCCGATGGCCGAGAATACGGAATCCCCTCGCCTGTCCATTGGAAACGGCCAACTGATTCAACCCTTCGTCCATGACGTCCACGATCTGACGGCAACCCAGACAGATCAGATGGTGATGTACCGTGACATTCCCGTCGAACCGCGCCACCTCATGGCCCACGTTGACTTCCTGCACCAGGCCAGCCTGCTGCAGCACGCCCAGAGTGTAGTAGACGGTATTGCGCGACATCATCGGATGCTGACGCTTCACCGTCTGATAGAGATCATCGGCAGTCGGGTGGCTGGTGGTTTCAGCCAACGCCGTATAGATCGCCGCACGCTGCCGAGTCAGACGAACAGCGTGCCGGCGAAAACGCGTGAGAAGTTCCGCGTGATTTAGTCTCATGTCTCCCTACCTAGGAATGATTCCTACATAGCATGAGGACATGTCACACGGCAAGACTGGAGACTCTGCCAGCCACCTAGTGAAGTCTGCCGATCAATCCGACAGGCCCGCACTCTGATCGGGAGATACGACCGGCAAGAGAGGCTAGAATTTGAACGGAAGACTCCGACGTTCTCGGTTGGAATCCACGCGCGCCAGCAGAGCACACCTCTCCGAATTCCACAGACTAGGAGCCTGCGGAAAAACTCGCTTGTTGCACAATACGCCGCGATCAGCTCACGTGGCGTGTTGGTATCAGAATAGCCCGCAGGATGCGCAAAAAGGCCGTCCAGCAAGGCCGCAGCGAGGT
>JACQHN010000121.1 GCA_016199015.1 Nitrospira defluvii | reverse complement strand
TCTTTCGGCAGCGGCAACCCCTCCTGGCTGATGGTAATCGCCTGCTCGCCGAAGAGGCCCTTGTAGTGGGCCTGGATCTCGCTGTCCGCGCTAAGCAATAGAATATTAAGTGTCGATGAACGAAGCGGCATGAAGGTACCGACGAAGAAGAGGGCGGGATTATTGCTCACCCCCTAGATGATGTCAATCAAGAAAAATACGCCGGCATACCGCGAGGGTGCAGAATAGTTATGCCGGCGGACTGAGTTCGGTCGCAACATCGGCAGGCGATCATTCTCATTGACCCATCACGACGCCCTGATGACTGATGCCGAGGAAACAATTCCGTCGGTGCGAACAGCGAGGCACCAGCTGTCAGGTTCCCTGCTCTACTTCAGCCAAAATACGATACGCGACCAGCCCTATTGCCGTGGGGTATGGATGCAGCCTTGCTTGACAGGAGTGCGACGAGCAATGTATAGAGTTTTATGAATCCCCATCGGAATACTCATAAATGAAGGTTAGTCTTCGAGCTACCTATGGAATTATCGCCGCTGTGGATCTTGCGTTGCACCATGCCGAGCAGCCAGTCTGTGCCAAGTCGATTGCCAAGCGTCAATCGATTCCGTCCAGGTTTCTCGAGCAGGTGCTCCATGCCATGAAAAAGGCCGGGGTGGTGACCAGCCAACGCGGAGCTCAAGGCGGGTATGTGCTGAGCCGGAAACCCTCGGATGTTTCTGTGGCGGACATTCTCGATGCGTTGGAAGGCCCGCTCTTGGCAGCCAATGGAGCGACTGTTCTGAAAAGCGCCTCATCGCGTGGTGCCAAGCAAGAAGCCCTACTGGCGCACATTTGGGATCGGGTGAAACGTGCCGAGCTGAGCGTCCTTTCCGAAGTGACCGTCGAAGAATTGGCCAATCGCCAGCGAGCACTCGAAGCGCGGCACGCCCTGATGTACCACATCTGACAGTCGCGGTAACATGCGTAACCAAATTACCCTCAACCGACGAGGTCCTGACCATGAGTCCTAACAGCGTGGGTCTCCGTCCGGCGATTAAGACAGAGCCCATTCCAGCCCATATAGTTGAAGAAATCGAGACATTCGAAGCCGAAGCTCAGCGTGTCCTTGGCGGAGATCTCTCCAACGATATTTTTAAGCCGTTTCGGTTGCAATACGGCATTTACGGCCAGCGGCAATCCGGCGTGCAGATGGTGCGGATTAAGATCCCGTTCGGAGGGCTGACGGGGAATCAGTTGCGCCAAGTGGCCGAGCTTGCCGACCAGTTCGCCACCGGCGTGGGCCATGTCACCACCCGCCAGGATATTCAACTGCACTTCGTCGAACTCAAACATGTCCCTGAAATGATGCGTCTCCTGGCCTCCGTGGGACTGACGACCCGCGAGGCTTGTGCCAACACCGTGCGCAACGTCACGGCCTGCCATCTTGCGGGCGTGTGCCAAGGGGAAGTCTTCGATGTGACGCCCTACGCGAAGACGGTGGCCTTGCATCTCTTGCGGAACCCGCTCAACCAGAGCCTTCCACGGAAGTTCAAGATCGCGCTGTCGGGCTGCCGGCAGGATTGCGCCCTCACGCCGATCCACGACATCGGGTTGCTCGCGGCGAAACGGGCGGACGGGGCTATCGGTTTTCGAATGGTCGTGGGGGGAGGACTGGGATCGACTCCACGCATGGCTCAGGTGCTCAGAGAATTTACGCCGATGGACGAATTGCTTCCCACGATCGAAGCCGTGATCAAGGTGTTCGATACGCTCGGGAACCGCAAGAACCGCAACAAGGCTCGCATGAAGTTCGTCATCGAAAAACTGGGATTCGATGAATTCAAGCGACGCTGGGAAGCGGCTTATGCGGCCATGGGGTATGCGGTGCCGACGCATGAGCCGATCAAGTTGCTGGAGTATGCCGATGAACCGCCGTTGATTATGCCGACGAAAGCGCCGGTCCTCTCCAATGGGAACGGCCATGGAAATGGCGCGGTGTCTCTCAGTGGGGCTGTGTCGGCGTTTCAAGCCTGGAAGCGGACCAATGTGGTCCCGCAACGGCAGGCGGGCTTTGCCGTAGCGGCAATTAAATTGCCGATGGGTGACCTCACGGGCGACCAAATGTGGACGGTCGCCGATCTTGCCGAACGCTATTCCAACGGCAACATCCGCACGACCATCAATCAGAACATGGTCATTCGGTGGATTGCCGAGGGACGACTGGAGGAGTTCTATCAGGAGCTCGTGGCGCATAGTTTGGGCGATCCCGGCGCAGAGCTTGTCGAGGACATCATCGCCTGCCCCGGCACGGACACCTGCGGTTTGGGAATCACCTCCTCCAAGGGCATGGCCAGGGCATTGGCCGAAGTATTTCCAGCGGGGCAGGTGCCGGAAGATCTCAGAGATGTGAGCGTCAAAATCAGCGGCTGTCATAACTCCTGTGCCCAACACCATATCGCCACCATCGGCTTGCATGGAGTCGGCAAGCGTCTCGGTGAACATACGGCCCCGCATTACGAATTGCATCTCGGCGGACATGTGGACGGCACGCCGAAAATCGGACAGCTGACGGTGAAATTGCCTGCGAAGAGCGTTCCGGCGGCGGTTCGCCATTTGGTGGACGTCTATCGCCGGGATCGGAAGAACGGCGAGACCCTGCAAACTTTCATTGCGCGGGTCGGGAAAGTCGCCCTCAAGGATGAAATGATTCCCTACACGATCGTGCCGCCCTACGATCAGGACCAGACCTACTACTATGACTGGGAAGGCGAGGCGGAATTTGTGCTGGAGGATTTGGGACCCGGCGAGTGTGCGGGCGGGGCGTTGGAAATGATCGACGACCGCATGTTGGAGGCCGATCAGGATCTCTATCAGGCGAAATTGCTTGTCGAGAAGCATCAGTATGCCCTGTCGGTGAATAAATCGTATCGGGCTGTGTTGGCGGCGGCGAAAGGCCTGCTGGTGACCGAAGGGCTCGATCCGGCGACCGATGCCGAGACCTTCCAGG
>JACQHN010000122.1 GCA_016199015.1 Nitrospira defluvii | reverse complement strand
GGCAAAGTCCAAGGCGCCCAATTTGGCCAACCACCCTCCACCCCAGATCCAATGCGCCAGCGGCACATAGACCACTATCGACCAGATCGCCGCAAACAGCACGACCGACGTAAAGCGCTTCCGTTCGGCAAAGGCGCCCGTAATCAACGCCGGAGCGATCGCGGCAAACATCAACTGAAACAGCACGAACGCCTGGTGAGGAATCGTCGGCCCATAGATCGGGTGTGGCTCGGCACCGACCCCACTGAGCCCGATCCACTCCAATCCGCCGATCACGCCACCTTTATCCGGCCCGAAGGCCAAGCTATACCCGAACAGAACCCACAGTACGCTGACCACGCTCAAGATCATGACGCTTTGCATGATCGTCGCGAGCACGTTCTTGGTGCGGACAAGTCCGCCGTAGAATAGGGCGAGCCCGGGCATCAACATCGCCAGCACGAACGCTGAAGACACCAGAACCCATGCCGTATCTCCTGTATCAACCTTGAGCGGCGCGTTCTGGGCCCAGGCCTGATCGGCCCACATCCCCGAAGCCAGCAGTACCCCCACTATCACGCCCACGACGACCGTTCTTCGTTGTGCCGGTGCCTTCACCATGTCCTCCTTCGGCTACGCCGTTCACCGACAGGCCTCCTCCCTCGCTGCGCGAGGGAGGAGGCACAGGCAAAATGCTAAAACGTCTTCGTGAACTTCAATTTATAAAAGTCTTGATTGTCCGTCAGATCTTTTCCGGCCGTAAACCGGAACGCCATCCCGCCGGCCAATTTCATCTCGACATAGGGGCCGATCCAGCGATAGTAGTCTTGCTGGGCGCCGGGTGCGCTGCTGTCACGGGTCGTCAGCAAATGCTCATAGTGCGCCCCCAGGGACCACATGCTGTTCACCCGCATGCCGACGTTGGCCCAGTAGTGCAAAAAGTCCCAGGTCCCCCGCCCGCCGGCCTGACTCGCGCCCAAGCAGTTCGTATCGACCAAGCCGCTGCATCCGACCGCACCGCCGCCCCCGCTGCCGCCTTCGCTCCGGATCGCCTTGTAGTAGCCCAAGTAGAACTCGCCTTCGAAACGATCATCCAAATAGTTCATGGTCAAGCTCGGCACCGCGCCTTCAAACGCCGTGGTCCGCTCGTTCACACTGCCGCCGCCGTTGGGGAAAAACCCGCCGCGAGACGAGAGCAAACTGCCATGCACAAACCCGATCATGGGCGTGACAGACAACCGCTTGTCCAGGAAGGTAAAGTTCAATCCCACGTCGGTTTGCAACCACGGAGCGTTATCGTGCACGCCGATGCCGTTGATCTGGGTCCAATAGGTAAACCCGAAGGCCAACGCGATATTATCCGTCAGCCCATACGTTCCGTAGATGGCCGGATTAAACCCGAAGAAACTGTCCGCCTGCATCGCCATGGTGACCGACACCGGATGTTTGGTCGTGTCCATCAGATCATCCGTCGTCCCGGCGCGTACTTCACCGAGAGCGCCTCCCCATCCGCTTGCGATCACTGCCACTGCCAACACCCATGTCCGTATCTTCCGCCCAACCAACATGTTCATAACGCCTCCAAGAGAATAAGAAAAAAATGGATCGCCCAACGCCTTTCACGATGAAAGACCCTTTGGGCCCCGTCTCTCTGGCGCCATTGCAGTCCCGCTGACCGACGTCATTGTCGGTCGTCCTGCTGCACGATGCTATCGATACCCGTTCGTGATCGGCATGCGCCGATCTTTGCCGAATGCCCGATAGGTAATCTTGATCCCCAGCGGCGCTTGCCGCCGCTTATACTCGCTCTGGTCCACCATGGCGATGACGCGCGCGACCGTCTCTCGCTCGAATCCCATGGCCACAATATCCTCCAACGCCCGGTCTTCTTCCACGTACGACTTCAGAATGGGATCCAAGATCGAGTAGGGCGGCAAACTGTCTTCATCTTTTTGATCGGGACGCAGTTCCGCCGTGGGAGCCCGCTCCAGAATGCGCTTCGGAATCACCGGAGCCGGCCCGACCAGATTCCGCAGATGTGACAATTCATACACCATGGTCTTCGGCACGTCCTTGATCACCGCAAAACCTCCGGCCATATCGCCGTACAGCGTCGCGTAGCCGACACTCATCTCACTCTTATTTCCGGTGGTCAGCACCAGATGGCCGAACTTGTTCGAGTAGGCCATCAGGAGATTGCCCCTGATCCGCGCCTGCAGATTCTCTTCGGTTGTATCCGGCCGGTGGCTCTTGAAGGATCGCGCGAGGGCCCGGAGATAACTGTTGAAGGTGGCCGTGATGGACAGAGTGTCCACTTGAATGCGCAGGCGGCGGGCCATGTCGGCGACGTCCTCGCGGCTGGCCCGGGAAGTATAGGGCGAGGGCATGAACACGCCGAGCACATTGTCCGGCCCGAGCGCATCCACGGCGATCACCGCGGTCAGGGCCGAATCCACTCCACCACTTAATCCGATGACGACACGCTTGAAGCCGTTCTTCCGGACATAATCCTGCACCCCGAGGACCAGCGCCCGATAGGCTTCGTCGAGGCGATCCAGCGGTGGCTCCAGGGCCGGCACCACGATCGACCGCGACTGCCTCGCCGGCAATCGCACGTCAATCCGATCGATGAGTGCCGCCACGCGCGGCGGCAACGATTTCTTTCGACCCTGCGCCAGACGCGCCCGCGCCACTGCCGCGCCATCAAGATCCGCAACGATGAGGTCCTCCTCAAACGCTTTGCCACGCGCGACAATCTCGCCGGTCTGGTCAACGATCACACTGCAGCCATCGAACACCAGTTCATCTTGTCCGCCGACGGTGTTCGTATAGGTGACGATCACGTGATTGTCACGAGCCCTGGTGGCCAGCATTTGCTCTCGCGTCCTGCTCTTGCCCACATGAAAGGGAGACGCGTTGATATTCACGATCACCTCGGCGCCTGCCGCAGCCTGCGCCCTGGTCGGCCCCTCGGGAAACCAGATGTCTTCGCAAATATTCACACCGATCGTGGTGCCGTTCAGCACCAGCAGCGGGAGGCGAGAACCGGGGTGAAAATACCGACTCTCATCGAACACCCCATAGTTCGGCAAATGTCGTTTGCAGTAACTGGCCACGATTCGGCGATCAGACAACAGGGCCGCCGCATTGTACAGATCATGCCGCCCGGACGACGGCAGTGAGGCAGCATCCGGCGAGGAAGCCGTCGTCGCCCCCTGGCCGACATAGCCGACCACGACAACCAGCCCGCGCGCTTCCGCCGCAACTGCCTTCAAGGCACGCTGGGTATCTTCGATGAAGCGGGGTTTAAACAGGAGATCCTCCGGCGGGTAGCCGGTGATGGCCAGTTCTGGAAAAGCCACGACATGGGCCTGGGCGCGCTGAGCCTCACGAATCCATGCCACGATACGGCGGACATTCCCTGATAGGTCGCCGACCGTGGGATTCATCTGGACCATGGCAATTCGTAACGTAGACATCAGCAGCTCTCTCGAACTGTGACAGCATACTCAAATCGGTCATTCAGCGAGGCCGCAGGGAGCTCGGACACCGAGGCGTACTGAGAGCCGTACGTCGAGGCGGACGAGCGACTGAGAACGACGCTGAGGACTGATTTCAGCATGCTGATAAAAAAAACGTCCTCAGACCCACCGGAGAGTGGATCGGAAGACGTCGTTGTCCTGTGTTCAGTCTATATTCGGAGCCAGGCGCCTGTCGGAGACTCCGTTGTCCCCGAAAATGATGCCGTCTGTATATCACCAGCCAGAATAGACTGTCAACCATTTGATCCAGACTTTTCTGAGGGAAACCATGCAGTTCGGCTGGCGGCCTATGGTACAATCCGCTCCCGTGCAGACTGAGTTCACACCCACGCGCAACCGACCACGCCGATGTCCTGCGCCCCTCGGACTAGCTATGGGCGCACTCCTGTCCTGCCTGCTGCTCTCTGCCTGCAACGGGACCGGCAACCTCATACGGATCGGCGATGGGCCATTGGGAGCCGTCTCCCTCGAACGGTTGGGAACCAGAGGCACCACGGCGCGGTACAGCGGCCCGCTGAGCATATTCCACGCTTCGCATCCCGCCGACATATCGCCTGCGCAGACCGCACGGCTCCTGTCAGGGCTCCACATCTCCGGGGTGGAGCAAGTGAAGCCAACAGATGGACAGGGCGGATACCCGCTCTTTTCTCACGAAGAGGTCGAGTTCCTGGCCCCGCTCATCAGCAAGGCCCTAACGGAGGCGGAGCCGAATCAACGGGTGAAGTTTTCGGTGAAGGATGATGGGGTGGTGACGGACGGAACCCTCTACCTGTACCGAAATGTGTTCCGAGTCACGCTTGCTCACTACCGTGCCAAGCCGGGGCAAACCGATGCACGACTCTCATCCTACGGACTCGCCTTCCGTCCGGAACAGGCCGCTGTGAAAGCCGATGCCCCGCAATCCTGGATGATCATCGAGCCGGAACAGCCTCGTATTGCCATCTCGATTAATGCACTGAACCAGCTTCCCCCAGCCGCAGCGTCCCAGCCTGTGCAACCGATCGCCGTTGGAGAAGCCCCATCAGCGCATCCTGCCACGACACCCGATCAGAGCCGCCTTCAACAGGAACTGCAAACCACGAAGGATCTGGTCGTAAAGCAGGCGGAAGAGTTGCAGCGAGTGAAAGAGGAGCTGGAGCAGGTCAGAAAACAGTTAGCCGAGAAAGACAGCGCACCGGCGAAAGCTAAACCCAAGGCCTCGTCGAAGAAACAGCCGGGAAACCCCTGATCCCCCACCTCCCTGCGCAGAACACACGACAGAGCCAAGAGCGGCACGACACAGGGCTGTCGACTAGTGGGACGACTCAAAACTACAGTGCAGCTTCTGGGCTGCGCGTCGTAACGCCTGATCACGGGTCCACAGTGTCACGTGCTGAAGCAAGGCCGCCCCGAGGAGATGCACATCAATCCATCCCAACCCCTGCCCGTACAACCTATGGGTTTCGATGAACGCCAACAGTTCCTCATGCTCGAGAATATGCACGATCGGCAGAACGGACAAGGCCTCGATCACCTCAGCACGATGTCTCAGATTGCCGCACGCCAATTCCCCAACGACAAGCGGGTGACACATGACGAGATCGTCATCCAAGAGCTGGCGCAACAGTGGAGAATCAGCACGAAGGTGATCGATCCAAACGGAGGTATCGACCAAGACGGGCATCACGAGGCAGAGCGGCGACGGCGGACATCCTTGAGATGCGGCTCACTGCCCCCAAGCCGAGCGAGCCGTTTCCCAGCCTCGCGAGAGATGAGGGCCTCAAGGCCCAAGCGCACGAGCTGCGTCTTTTCATGAACACCGGTGAGTTGGCCGGCACGCTTCAGGAGAGAGTCGTCAATATTCAGTGTCGTACG
This sequence comes from Nitrospira defluvii, assembly GCA_016199015.1. Lineage (GTDB taxonomy): Bacteria > Nitrospirota > Nitrospiria > Nitrospirales > Nitrospiraceae > Nitrospira_A > Nitrospira_A defluvii_B. The sequence goes on along the minus strand of JACQHN010000122.1, from coordinate 3,161 downwards.
CATATGCATCAGCATGCATGTTGGAGGCATCTCCTGTCAAGAAGCCGAAAGAACTCCACGTCTGAAGCACGGCAGATCGTAATTCAGCATCTCTACCTTTCGGTGAAGGACGCGCCCGTACTGATCAAGCCTGATCTATCGAATGCCGCACTTCACGATCAGCATTCTAGAACATTGCGAAGAAAGAAGAGAATCGATCAGCAGTGTGCACACTGAGCGAACTCGACAGGTCTAGCCCACATTATTCATGACGGTTCGTCGCGAAATTGCGCAGTTGCGACGCGAGACGGGCGCGCGGAGCCGTGAGGAAGGGAGGCATCCTTAAACAGGATGTTGACCGACGGAGCGGCGAGCCCGCCCGCCGACAGGCTTGTCGCAGCCGCGAATCCGCGATTGCAGCAGAAGCGTTCATGAATAATGCGGGCTAGCACCGGCGCAACTCGGGCCTCGCGAAGCCGAGCAACGCACTACGGATGGCGTGCCACAATGCATCTTGAGCCGCGGCAAGGCCCTGCGCCGAGCGAGCTACCAGCTTGACGGCCAACCCGGAAACGGGCAGCTCCGTCACTCCACCCAATACTTCAGCGCCCATCGAGTCCAGAACATCCGCCACGATTCCGCGTAACGGCAGCCATTTCGCCGGATCGGCGCAATCGCTCACCACGATGAAGGATGCGACGTAGTCGTACTGGGACATCAGCCCGACCTGGCCCGGTTCAGGCCTCACCTCATACCGTTCCAGGAATCGGTCTCCGGATGCGGTCGTGATTCGAATCTCGTTTCGCAAAGAGGCGAAGGCCCAACGTTCCCCCCGAGCCATACGGCCGGAGGCGAGACCGTCCCAGATCAGCGCGGTCGCTCCCTTGGCGAGCCGCACGTCCATTGTCTGTGCGAATCGTGAACCGGCGAATGGAATCGTCACCTCCGGGAACCATTCGAGGATTGCACCTGACGCAACGGAAAGATTGATCGTCTGCCTGGCCTCTTCACCCAATGATCGGTAGACACGATTCGCCGAGGGGGTCGAGAACACGGCATGGGCATCGCGTTCCAGCGACGCATGAATCAAGAGGTGATCGCCTGCCACGAACCCGCCCGATGGATTGACGAGGGAGGTGAAGGCACAGCCGGAAGAATCCAAATACATCGGCGGGAAAAGATGCCAGGGGCTGGAGCAGCGGGACGTGGCCAGGATCGTCCTGTGGCCCTGGCGCTCATAGCGCAAGTCGAGCCGGCCGACACGGCCGACTTCCGACATGGCCGACTGGTAAACCGATAGTGTCGGCACTGATGGTGGCTCCTCTCAAGCAGGATGTGAAGAACCACGCCTTCTTCGCAACAGACAGCAGGATGGTGAAGCTCCCCGCAGCAAGCTGCGGGGTATCACAGAACTCAATTTCGAAGACTTCCCGGAAGCAGAGGCGAACCCCGTAGCAAGCTACGGGGAATGTTCAAGTTCAAAAAGTCCATCCAGCGCGGCCGCAGCGAACGAAGAGAAAGTGAGGCGGCAGTGTCTTTCGAGAACAAAGCTGGGGGACTTTTTCAACGTCCTGCCTAGTGATGATGGGTGTGTAGCGGCAACGCCTGCTCAATCCATTCAATCACCCGGTCCAGGCCTTCCCCAGTATGCAGGTTGGTGAAGATGAACGGCAGATCGCCGCGCATCCGCCGGCTGTCGCGATCCATCACCGCGAGATCCGCGCCGACATGGGGTGCCAGATCGATCTTATTGATGACCAACAAGTCCGAGCGGGTGATCCCCGGCCCGCCCTTGCGGGGAATTTTGTCCCCAGCGGCCACATCGATCACATAGATGACGCGATCGACTAATTCAGGACTGAATGTGGCGGCCAAATTGTCCCCGCCACTTTCCACAAACATCAGCTCAACGTCCGGATGGCGCCGGAGCAAGTCGTCTAACGCTGCCTGATTGTGGGACGCATCTTCGCGAATCGCCGTATGGGGACAACCGCCGGTTTCCACTCCCAGAATGCGGTCCTGCGTGAGCGCACCGCGCTTCGTCAGAAACTCCGCGTCTTCCTTCGTGAAAATATCGTTGGTCACTACCGCCAAGCTGTAGTGGTCTCGCAACTTCAGGCAGAGCGCCTCGACAAGCGCCGTCTTACCTGATCCGACCGGCCCTCCGATGCCGATGACCGGAATGCCGTTCGCCCGCGCGTTGGTCGGGCGACCGCTCCCGCAGAAATGTTCGTCTTCACGATGCATAGCTTCTCGAAGAGCTTATGGCTGATAGCCGATGGCAAGTGAAGAGCCGATAGCCGAAGCCAAGAGCATATGGCTTATAGCAAGATCGATCTGCTCTCCCGCTACACGCTATATGCCATACGCTCTTCCTTCCTCTTTTCTGCTATACGCCATATGCGCCTAGGATCGAAACAATCGCGACTCCAGCCGGCTATGTCGCATGGCGTAAATATCCTGAATCGGCGACCAGGCGGTCATCCTGTTTGACTCGGCCGCACGTCTGGCGCATTCGTCGAGCAACGGCATCCACCGCTCAAGCAGATGCTGCCCCTCGCGCTGTCCGATCGGCAGGAGTTTCAACCCAGCAGACACGAACCCGACGGCCGTCTGATAACAGAAGGCCGCGATGGTCTCCGCTTTGTCCCAACTGGCATCCGCCAGCGTTAACGCCAGAGCGACCGGGAAATGACCCGGCGTGCGATCGGCCTCCATTGCCGCATAAAAGTCCAGCACAACGGCATGCGCGGCGGGCTGCTCAACCGCAATTTTTACCACCTGCCGCCCCATCCGTTGGCTCGCCACCCGCGATTCCTGTCCGAGCTTCATCGCATGCAACTCGTGATCGATCGATAACGCCGACTGAAGATCGTTACAGAATAGAGCGTCGTGGGCTACACCGACAGCCACGGCCTCGCGGTGCGCTATCCCCTGTCGGAACATGTCTTCCACGTACAGAAACAAGTCGTCCCCGGAACGCACGGCCTTAGCCTGCACCGCCGCTTCCAACCCCGACGAGTAGGCATAGCCCCCGGAGGGAAAGAAGCTATCGATGAACCGGAGGCCATTCAAAAGTGAGAATGTATTCATGCCCCAAACTCCCCGGCAACTACCACCGTTCGAAAGGCTGATCAAAACGTTGTCCAGCAAGGCCGCAGCCGACGAACGCACCGGAGGCG
>JACQHN010000123.1 GCA_016199015.1 Nitrospira defluvii | reverse complement strand
CGAGCCCGCCCGCCGATAGGCTGGTCGCAGCGGCGAATCCGCGATTGCAGCAGAAGCGCTCGTGAATAATGCGGGCTAGTGGTGGCTCTGGATTCAGGCACAGCGGTCTCTCGCGGAACACCATCGAGTCATCCGAATACCGAGAGGGTGGTTGCGGCCACGAAGAACCGACTGTAGACCTACGTGTGATAGGGGAAAGCTCGAAGGAATTCATGCTGCGATTATCCGCGAAAGACGATAACGAGGACGTCCGCCGGTATTGGAACCAGGAGGCGTGCGGCACCGGCCGGCCCATCGTGGGTGAGGTGCAGGAACTCAGTCGGGAATGGTTCGAGCGAATTGAAACCCATCGCTATGGGCTGGAGCCGTTCATCCATTCTGTCGCGCAGTTCACCCGTCACCACGGCAAACGGCTGCTTGAAATCGGCGTCGGAGCTGGTACCGACCATCTGCAATGGGCGCGAGCCGGCCTGGACTGTCACGGAGTGGATTTAACGCAGCGGGCCATCGAGGTCACACGCGCGCGGTTGTCGCTGTATGGGTTCAGCAGTGATCTGCAACGGATCGATGCCGAGACGCTTCCGTTTAGCGATGATTCCTTCGACCTTGTGTATTCCTGGGGAGTGATTCACCATGCGGAGCATCCGGAGCGAATTATTGCGGAAGTCCGACGGGTGCTCAAACCGAACGGAATGTTCATCGGCATGTTGTACGGTAGGCATTCCCTGGTCGCACTGAAACTGTGGGTCAAGCATGCTTTGTTTCGCGGGCGGCCTGACAGAACGCTGGCTGAGGTCGTGGCCCACTATATGGAGAGCCCCGGTACCAAGGCCTACACGGTTCGTGAGGTGCGGGAACTGTTCGATCAGTTCACCCACGTGACCGCGACCACGTTGATGACGCCCTACGATAGGCTGTGGTTGCCATCCTGGCTGACGCATCTTGTCCCGGATCGCGGGGGATGGTTCATCTGCATTCATGCGGTCAAGTAAGTGGAGAGAGGGGTATCGACTCATAAGATTCTGATGGCCTGTGCCAATTACTGGACGAGTCCGTTCCAAGTGGGAAGCCACCATCTGGCACGGGGCTTTGTGGACGCCGGTTGGACGGTCGGTTTCATCTCGGATCCTATTTCGCCACTGCATCTCCTAGGACAAGCCCGTCAGGAATTAGCGAACAGGTTCCGACTGTACCGCGCCGGAGGCATGTGGGATCTCGAAAAAAAACTCTGGGCCTATGTTCCAGGGGCGTTGGCCACCCCCCGCCATAAGCCGTTGCTTCGCAGTCACGCCGTTGAGCGTGGGTGGGCCTATCTGACGTGGCCTCCGCTCGGAGCCACTGTGCGGAAGCACGGCTTCGGTGAGGTTGATCTGGTGTACTGCGATAGTCCGAAACATCTCTTCTGGTTAGCTCAGGTTACCCGCGCGCGTACGGTGTTTCGGGTCGCCGACAACACCTCCGGATTCGGCCGAACGACGGCGGCCGCGCGCTCGGCCGAACGGGCGATGGCCGGCGCCGCCGATTTGGTGGTGTATAGCGCAGAGACTTTGAAAGAGTATGTAGAAAGCTTGAAGCCTCGCCGCATGGCTCATCTCCCGAACGGCGTGAATTTTGCCCACTTTGCCAGGAACGACGTGCCTGTCCCCGCTGAGTATGCATCGATTCGACGGCCCATCGCCGTTTATGCAGGATACATGGACGCCTGGTTTGACTACGACCTGTTGAATCGCGTCGTCGCGGCATTGCCGAACGTCTCATTCGTCCTCATCGGGGGAAGCCCCGCTGCGCACGCCAGGTTTGCGCCTATGCCAAACCTGCATCTGCTCGGACCCCGGCCGTTTGCCCGTTTGCCGGAATATCTCCGGGCCGCCGATGTGGGGCTCATCCCGTTTGACGTGCAAGGTCACCCGACCCTGGTGCATAGTATTCACCCTCTGAAGCTCTACGAATACCTCGCCGCCGGACTGCCCGTGGTCGCCACCCGCTGGCGGGAACTGGAGCGCTTGCAGAGCCCGGCGAAGTTGCGCGACTCTGCGGCTGAATTTTCCGCGGCGATCGAAACCAGCCTGTGTGAGCCATCCCGGCGTGCAGAATACGAGCGATACGCCGAGCAGGCCGATTGGAAACACCGCGTCACTCGCCTCCTGGATCTGGTTGGCTCAGATTGATGCTTCCAAGGGGAGCCATATGTCACCGCCACGCCTGACGATTGATATGCGCATGGTCCAGTCCGGAGGCATCGGCACGTATCTACGCCAATTGGCGCCCCGGGTTCTGGCACGGTTGCCGTCACCTCACGTCTGCCTGCTCGGCAGAGCTGAGATTTTGAACGAATTCCCCTGGACCAAACAGCCTGGCGTGACGGTGGTCGACTGCCGCGCGGGCATTTACACCGTTCGTGAGCAATTGGAGCTGCCTTCGAAGATTCCTGGTGATACCACTCTGTGTTGGTCCCCTCATTACAACATTCCCCTTCTGTTCCGCGGACGCTTGCTCGTGACGGTCCACGATACGTTTCATCTGGCGATGCCCCAATTCGTCCAGGGATGGCATCGGCGGGTCTACTCGCGGGTCCTGTTTCGAGCCGTGCGCGCCAAGGCGGCTGCCATCGTCTGTGTGTCGCATTTTGCCAAATCCGAGCTCCTGCGGTTTTGCCCGACCGGCGCGCAAGAGGTCACTGTGAATTACAATGGTGTGGACGGTACCTGGTTGAATGGCCGCCCCTCTCATGCTCCTCGCGAACGGCCCTATCTTCTGTTTGTCGGCAACGTGAAGCCGCACAAAAATCTTTCCCGGTTGCTGGAGGCGTTTCAGTTGCTCCGGGATAAAATTCCACACGACCTCGTCGTGATCGGTAAACGGGAGGGATTCATTACCGGAGACGCCAGGGCGATTCAGAAGGCTTCGGCGATGGACCGCGTCGTCTGTGTCGGCGAACTGAATCACGATCATGAATTGCTACGGCGGTTTTATTGTCACGCAGATGCCCTGATCCTTCCGTCGTTGTATGAGAGCTTTGGGCTCACGGCATTGGAAGCTCTCGCCTTGCGTTGCCCCGCCATCGTCTCACGTGTCGGAGGACTGCCGGAGGTCTATGGGGACGGCGTGATGTACTGTGATCCCTACGATATTTCAGATATCGCCGGTGGCATCTACCGCATGGTGACGGACCGACCCTTGCGCCAGCACTATGTGGAGGCGGGCTATGCGGTGGCGAGAGGGTATAACTGGGACGACACAGCGGAGCGGCTGGTCGCGCTCATGGGGAGACTCATGGCCTAGCTGTGCGAACACCACCAAAGGTTCTCGAGAGTGGCCGTACAACGGTCATGAGCACACTTGTTGTTAAGTGCCGAAGCTGTTATCTGCAACGCTGCACCCGGACGGGCGGCGGTGATAGAGTATCGTGCGCTCTCGTTGCTTTTCACCGGGGATTTGTTCCAGAGCTTCGATGAAGCCCTTGCACATTGTGATTCTTAGCGACTTTTCCTATGTGAACGGGGGGAGTGCAGCCGTCGCCCTCGCCAGCGCCGAAGGGCTGGCGCGCCGCGGACATTTCGTCACCCTGCTGTCAGCGGTGGGCAGCACCAGCCGGCCTTGCCAAACCGAAAGGTTGCGAGTCGTCTCCACGAACCAACAAGAGATATTGAAGGAGCCCAGTCGTCTGCGGGCCGTTGCACAAGGGATATGGAATATCCCGGCAGCGCGGACGCTGAGGCCTCTTCTTCGTGAACTCGACCCCGCCCGAACCGTCATACACGTCCATAGTTGGACCCAGGCCTTATCGTCCAGCGTCATTCGCACGGCGCTCGATGAGCGCTTTCAGGTCGTCTGTACGTTGCACGATTATTTTGCAGTGTGTCCAAACGGCACATTGTTTGATCATCAAAAAAAACAGATTTGTCATCTTCCGCCTATGTCGGTCTCATGCATGGCCTGCCATTGCGACAAACGCAGTTATATGCACAAGCTTTGGCGGGTTGCGAGGCAGGCCGTGCAATCGCGTATGGGAGGTATGCCTATACGCATCAGGCATTTCATCGTCGTATCGGAATTCAGCCGATCCGTCATGGCTCCGTACCTGCCCCAGTCTGCAGAGATTCATCGCGTGCCGAATCCGATTCAGGTTACGCCGGGGCCTCCCACGCCGGTCGCGCGCAATTCGGCGTTCGTCATGATCGGGAACATCTCTGAGGGGAAGGGGACGCACCTGTTCGCAAAAGCTGCCCGGGCCTTGGGATGTGAGGCCCTGTTCGTCGGAGATGGCTCCGGCGTTGCGGATGTTGTGAAGTTGTATCCTGGATCACGAATCACGGGGTGGGTGTCCCGGGAACGGGTGACGGAATATCTCAGAACCGCCCGGGTGCTCGTCTTTCCCTCGCTCTGGTACGAGACGGAGG
>JACQHN010000012.1 GCA_016199015.1 Nitrospira defluvii | reverse complement strand
GTCGGTCGACATCCTGTTCAAGGATGCCTCTCTTCCTCACGACTCCGCGCGCCCGTCTCGCGTCGCGACTCCGCAATTTCGCCACGAACCGTCATGAATCATGCGGGCCAAGAGACCCATGCTGACCTCTTTCATAGTAGGGACAGTGCACTCCCTAACGAGCTGCCTTTTTCGACCCCTTGGGTGGTGTGGCTGTCGCCGATTTGCGTTCCATCGCTAACGGCGGGGCGAACCAATTGTGGCGGGTGCGTTTATGGCGATCCGCGACGGCCAGCACGGCGTGAAACGGCAGGCCGTCTCCCGTCGCCTCGTCGGATTCCTTGAGGCTCCAGGCTTCACCGGCTTCGCTCAAAATTTCGACGAACGTTTCGAAATCGTCCTCCTCGTCGGGCTTGGTCAACACTTGATCGGCATCGGTCACTACCACGAGATAGCCCTTGGCTGGAAGCCATTCGAGATCGGCCAAACATTCTTCGAGGGCGTCCCAGTTATGCCCGAAATATTCCGGAAACGAAAAGACCCGGCTGAATTCGTCCAGCAGCCCCGCCTTCGTTTTACATTTCTTGCCGGACACGGTCTTGATTAGAAAGTGTGCAGGCACCGATAGGATCTTGTCGAGTGCCTGTCCTTCGGCATGCACCAAGAGATGCGCCCACGGCTTCTTGATCGATTGGAGCGCGATGATCGACATGTATCCTCAATTCATCGGAATAAATGAGTGGTAATGATCGGCGGTGTAATAGGCCTTGCCGGTGCGTTGGTCGATGACGATCCGTTCGGCGCCGCGATTCTTTCCAGACACCTTCGGATGCACGTCGTACTCGCGATAGCGGCCGCGCGGGAGTGCGCGCTCGCGATTCTGAAAGGTGCGCCCACCGATGTACCCCGGCAGCGGGTCGCCATGCCGCGCCTCAAGGGCTTTCAACGTCTCCCGTGCGGACTCGGGAATGGTGTCTTGGCCACCCGATGAATTCGTTTCAGGTCCGGCGCGTACGGATCCGTTCTGCGACTGCGGCGCTTGGGCGGGAGCAGGAGTGAGTATCGGGGTTGGGGTTTCCTGGAGCGTCGAACCCGGCGCACCGGCGAACGAGGCGCCGAGGTGAAGAAGGAGTGTGGCGCACAGCCACAAGAGAATACGGGTGAAGTCTCGAACAGGCATGGTGAATAACACCCCTCGCTTCAACAGGCAACGACCCTAACATGTCGCATGGGAGGGGTCAACGTGGCCCGATTGCGAGTCGGGCTGATGTCACGCGCACCTCATGGTTTCTCGATGGTCAGCTCTGCCCCATGCATGCGGGTGAACAGTTCCCAGTCGAACGGCTTGGGCGACAGGGCATGCAACGGAATCGTTTCAAGTGTGTTCGAGTCGCGGTAGGCCACCATGCAGCCGACGATGGTCTCGGGTTGCTCGACGAGGCGGCGGACGGTTTCATAGGCGAGATGTTGCGCAATCATTTTGTCTTCGGGCGTCGGCGGAGCGCCTCTGAGCGTATGCCCAAGAATCGTCGCCTTCGTGGCTGAGGCCAACGAATACTGGCCGGACTTCTCCCGATGCTGCGGCCATTTCGCAATGGTGTTGGCCACATACTCCACTAAGCCATGGACGCCGCCTTCCCGGTGATGCCGATGCGGGGTCCGTTCCGCCACCACAAAGATGTGGCTCTTGTTGGGCACGCCCAACGTATGTTTCAAGGTTCCGAGGACAATCTCCTCGATGTACGCGTCGGGATCGGGATGCTCATTCACTAGAATCCCTTCCGCCCGCGCTTGATAGGCGCAGGCCAGCGCCAGATGGCCGGATCCGGCGCCCATCACCTCCACAAAAAAGATGCTGCCCATGGCGGCGCTGGTGGCCTTGAGGGATTCGATCGACTGATTCGCGAGCGCGACCGCGGAATGAAACCCCAGCGAGGTCGTGCCGGCGATGTTGTTGTCGATCGTGCCGGGAATGCCGACGACCTGCATGCCGAACGTTTCATGAATGGCTCGGGCGCCGCGTAAGCTCCCGTCGCCCCCCAAGACGACGAGGGCAGAGTCGTCGCGATAGGGAGCTAGGGAGCGCATCGCGGCATGCTGCACCTGCTCGTCTTTGAAGTCCTCGAAGCGGCTGCTTCCGATAGGGCTACTGGCATGGCTGCTCATGCCGCGCGTGTCTTCCTCAGTCACCGCATCGATCCAATTATTGGCCAGGCCGAGGAATCCGTGCCGGACAAAGAAGACATCCAGGCCGAAGCGGTTGCCCGTGACACGCAACTCTTTTAACGCGGCTCCGCCTCCCGCGAAATCCCCGCCCGACACCAGCGCGATCAGGCGCTTGATACGCCGCGGCTTGAGTGTGACGCGCTGGCTCCGCTCCCGTTCAATCGTGACCCAGGCCTCACGGGCGACCCGGTCGCTTTCAATCAAGCCGACGGCGGTGGAGTAGCCGGAGAGTTTGCCGTTTTCCAAGGTGAGCAGGACGACGTTGTCCTGGCCCTCCTTATATTCTCCAAACTCGGAAAAGGCTTCACGGAAGGGCCGCGGATCGAGATAGATCCGTAAGGCGCGCAGGGTCGAGCTGTGGGTGTACAGGCAGAGCACCTGGCCTGGGTGTGAGTGACCCAGCCGGTGCAGGCCGTCGATCACATCGACATAGAGATCGAAAAACGAATGCCCGCCGGGATAACTGTAGAAGGGATGTTTGATCAGACGTTTCGCGGTTTTGGTATCGACCCCGAAGGCCTGTGCGGCCGCCTCGACCTCCGCTTGTTTTTCCATGCCGGTCACCCAGCCGAAGTCTTGCGACTCCAGCGTCGCCTCGACGTGGGGGTGAACGGCATCAGCCCCGTCGGGCATCAGCGCTTTCGTGATCCGTCGGCAGAGTTGTTCCGTGTTCGGGCTATGACTGATCAGGTGCAGGAACGTGTGGGGATCCAGATAGTTGTGGAGCTTCAGATAGCCGAGTTGTTGGCCGACCACGCCCACCATTTTCGCCAGCGCCGCTCCGACCGCTTCTGCTCTGGGAACGCCACGCTCACGGTCCAACACGTTTGCGAGCCGGCGTCCGGCCCGATGGGTTTTGCTCTCGACTTCCGACAGGCCATGGCGCATCGTGAAAAACAACGTGCGGTTCGCCAGGTCTCGCGGAAGCAGCCAGAAACGGTCATCGCCCAGATCCAACACAATGCGGCCTTCGGCCAACTGCGGAGTCAGATGGGCACGTGGCACGATGGCGACCGGGCGACGATGCGTGGGTTTTGGGGTGGCGCCGATCGGGGCCCGATACAACGGTGCGAGTTCTCCGCGCGCCAGGAGCAGGTTCCAAGCGGCATAGAAGACCAGATGATCCCCTCCGCAGGCGCCGGCGATCAACTCATGGCGTGCGGTACGATAGGCCTCGGCGCTGGGGAGTCCGCCCGGCAGCCCTTGGATAAATGTCCTGATGTGGGTGGTCGCCTCCTCGGCGCGCCGCCGCCGGTCGGTGGTTGGCGGCGGTGGAGGCGGCAGCACATACCGGTCGCTCGATGTTCGCTGGGCGAGCATTGCTCCATAGGCCAGCAAGCCGTCGATCGTGACAAAATCCAATTGCTCAGTGGGCAACGCGTCCGATGCGTTCATGAAATGCCTCGTTGGATTCTGGTGTGTAAGCAGATTCTAATGAGATCGGCCCCGCTTTTCTCCGCTATATATGTGTATGTTCTTTTGCGGCATGGGGATGTGTTTGTTAGAATGACGCCATTGCCGACCGGATGTCGAACCCACGAGTCTCACCTTTCATGTACAAGATGGTGTGCCGGGCTCATCTTGTCAAGACAGAAGAATTGAACCATGCGAAAAGCAAAAATCGTCTGCACCATCGGTCCCGCAAGCGATGGTCCAGCCGTCCTCGAGCAGCTTGTACAGAGTGGAATGAATGCCGCTCGATTGAATTTTTCCCATGGTACGCACGAATCACATGGCCAGGCGATCAAGGTCATCCGCGATACGGCCGAGCGGCACGGTGTGGCGGTTGCGATCATTCAGGACCTTCAAGGTCCGCGCATTCGAGTCGGCGATATCCCGGGCGTCGGTCTGGAGCTCCTCGCCGGGCAGACAGTACGGCTGCGGACGATGGCGTTGCGCTCCGGCGGGCAACTCGGCGCCAGGACGGTTATGGAGCATGCCGCGGTGCGGGAGATCTCCGTCACCTATCACGCGCTGACCAGAGACATTCGGCCGGGGGCCAGAATCCTCATCGATGATGGGCTGGTGGAGTTGAAGGCGGATCGGATTGTCGACGGCGCGGTGGAATGCACGGTGGTAGCAGGCGGGCGCGTGACGTCTCACAAGGGCATGAATTTGCCCGGCACCATTGTCAGTGCGCCGACGTTGACGGAGAAGGATCGGGAGGATCTGCGATTCGGCGTGGCGCAGGGCGTCGATTATATTGCCCTTTCGTTTGTCCGTGGAGCGGAAGACATCATCGCCGCCAAGCAGTTGATTGCCGATTGCGGCGGGGATGTGCCGGTGATTGCCAAGATCGAGCGGCAGGAGGCGGTGACGGAGTTGGAGGCCATCCTCGCTCATGCGGACGGGGTGATGGTGGCG
>JACQHN010000120.1 GCA_016199015.1 Nitrospira defluvii | reverse complement strand
GAGCAGTCGTTGAGGCGAGAGGGGAACGATCACCAGCGGCGAGGGGTCCGATGGGTGGTCGCAAGACCGACCTCGTCTAGTCGTGAGCCTTTGTCTCCAGCCCGGCTTGAGTCAGGAAGTTCACCAGCTGTTGATGGGCACTGACTGGATCTGCATGTGGGGGTCTCTCCCCCCAGCGTTTTCCATGGGCAACCCAGTGGCGATAATCACCGAGACGCGTCACATCCTCATAGGTGCGGTGCGGGATACGTTTCTCGAACGGCTTGATGGCAGCGTTAAACCCCTGAGCCCCTTTGCGAAGCGATTTCCTGCGAAGCGGTGATTGCTCATGGTTGAATAGGATATGTTCAAAGATCGAAACCAGCCCCACGATAGCCCAGTCATCCAGCTCCGTCTTGGCCTGTGCCAGCAGCCGCTTGGTTTTGTCCGGAGGCTGGCCCATGAAAACGGTTCCGTGAAACGTGGGCCCTTTGCTGTATTTGCGAAGTAGTTCTACGGTGACCGTATGGCAGTCAACGAGAGTGAGATAGGCTTCCAGAACTGTGCCGAGTTCCGTCACGAGAGAGCGCGCTTGAGGATATCGGTGAAGAGGTCTTCCGTGAGATCGGGAAACTCAGAGGGCTGTCTGCCGACTCCGTAGACCCATGTATCTTGGTCTGCGAGGTACAGGAACATGAAGGTTCCGTTGGCTGACTCCATATCGACCCGGCCGTCAGCCCCGATGATTGTGTTGCCGATCGGCTTCACCTTCACGATTTTTCCAGCAGCGGTAAGTACGAGGTATGGGGCGGTGTAGGTTCCGAGGTTCTCCTCGGTGATCTTGATCTTGTCCGGGCGGATCTTGATCAGCTTCTCCCGCTGGGCTTCGGCGAGCCAGGATCGGATGTGACCGAGCAAGCCCTCTACCGCATCGAGCCACCCCTTCTGCCTCTGGGCTCGCCGCCGTGGAGAACCGGCTTTCTTTTGCTGTCGCAAGAACTCAGTGATCGCGGTCATCGGATTACCTCATGCCCCAGTCCACAAGCTGTGATCGATGCGTACCACTGTATCAGCTTCACGAATTGAAGCCAAGACCATGGTCTGATCGCGACAAGGGAGACGTGGACCTCAGGGGTATGCTGACTGGCAGCGGATGATTCGCGTTCTGGAGCGGAGTCATTGCTTGACTTTGTACTTCGATAAACAATCTTCCGTACGCGTTCGAATCGACTTTGCTCCGACTTCAACAAGCACAGAAGCAGGAGTAGTGCAGAGTCAAGCAATGACCCCATAGTTTCACCAGGGCACGGCGGATCATGTGGTGGGCGTGAATCTGACGCCGCTGAAAGATCTGCTGGCCGCGGTACAGGCTGCGAGTATTCCTGTCTGGGTCTGCGGGGCCTGCGCCGTCGCGCGACAGATCGGTGGATCGGATCTGACGGCAGGTGCGGTGATCAAAGGCATGCCGGGCTACATTAAGGCCGTAGCCGAACGCGATCGGAATGTGGCATTCTGATCACAGGTGCGTGAAAGAAGGGGTGGGTGAATGGCAGCTGACCGCGAATCGATGGGAAAGCCGAAAGTCAAAAAAGATCGCCAGAATGTAGCCGCTGCGGTAGAGGCGCTGGCTGGAAAGAATGGCGACCTCCTGGCGGACGAATTGGAACGCATCCCGACGCTCGTTCCGCGAGAAGGGGATGGCTACTCGCAACCGCTCAGTAAGAATGGCGACAGGACGGCGGTGCGTATCGGTCAAACCGGCCCAGGGTTGACCGAAGAGGACCTTCGCCGAATCACCACGAGGAAGGGTCTGCTGCAGTTGCTCAAGGCCAAGAACGTGGATCTTGAGGAGGTCAGGAAAACGCTCTTGTACGAAGAAGAGCTGCGGGCGCTGCAAGTCGAACTCGTCCGACTGCAACGATGGGTGCAGGCCGATGGACAACGCATCGCGATTCTTGTCGAAGGACGGGATGCAGCCGGGAAGGGTGGTACGATTCGGCGTTTTACCGAGCATCTGAACCCTCGTGCGATGCGCGTGGTAGCCTTGCCGAAGCCGACCGATGAAGAGAACGGCCAATGGTATTTTCAGCGCTATATTCGTCAACTCCCCAATAAGGGTGAAATCGTGTTCTTCGATAGGAGTTGGCACAACCGCGCGGTGGTCGAACCGGTCATGGGATTTTGCAGCAAGAAAGAGCACCAGCGGTTCTTGCAGCAGGTCACGGAATTCGAGCACATGCTCTATGAAGACGGCGTGACGATCATTAAGTTTTGGTTTTCCATTTCCAAGGACGAGCAGGCCAGTCGATTTGAAGCGCGCCGGCAGAATCCACTCAAGCAGTGGAAGCTGAGCCTCGTCGATGAGAAAGCCCAAGAGCTCTGGGATTCCTACACCCGGTACAAAGAAGAAATGTTCGGGAAGACCCATACGACGTTTAGTCCCTGGATCATCGTCAAGGCCAACGACAAGCAGGCAGCACGGCTCGAGAGCTTGCGTTACGTGCTGAATCTATTACCCTACAAGGGCAAGGAGGAGGCGCAGATCCGTCTCACGCCGGATCCCAATGTGATTACGCGCTTCCACCGCAAGATGGTGGAATTGGACTTCTGATGCAGAGGAAGCTGAGCATGCTGTGCGTAGCGCTCGCGATCATGGTGGTTGTTGGCGCGACAGGCGTACCCGTTGCGTTAGCAGCCGGGCAACACATGTTGCAGCCCCGCGTCCCGATCGACCAACTCGAAGAGGCGCGTGCGCTCACGAGTCCATTGCCCGACTTGCCTGACACGATCGAAAAGGGCAAGGCCCTCTATCATGGGAAGGGCACCAGTTTCAATTGCCATGGGAAGGACGGCGACGGCGACGTTGTGATGGCTAAGATGCTGGATCCGGCTCCGCGCAACTTTCAGCAACACGGCTTCTGGCGTCATCGGACGGAGGGCGAAATCTTCTGGGTGATCAAGCACGGATCACCCGGCACGAGCATGGTGGGGTTTGCGGGCCAACTGACGGACGAAGAGATCTGGTCCATCATCCAATATGAGCGGACGTTCAGCCTGCATTCGCGAAGGGGGATGCGGGGGATGGGTGGCCGAGGTCCAATGGACCATATGGGTCCGCAAGGCGGCATGGGACATGGGCGCATGGGGCGGGGTGATGAAGCGGGATCTGAAGCGCCGTCTCAGGAGGATGATGAAAAGACGCCTTCGCCTCGTTAGCCAACATTCAGGAGGCGCATTAATTGGGGATGGAGAGGGCCCGTCGAAGAAGCCCATGCCGAATTCGAAAGTGAGTGTCCGGGCTCCTGTGAAACGAGGATAGCTGGTACAGGGGGACGCTCAGGGGCGTTGGGGAAGCATCAGGGGTATCGAGATGCCTAGGGACAAACCGAGCAGCCGTTACCGCTTGTTCATGGGGTCATCCTGGTGATCTTTGATTTGAACAAAGTAGCCTGCCATGCGCCGAGGATTCCAATAGTTCTGGACCTTCTCGGGCACTTTCGTCCGGTGCAGAATCTTCTGGATGCAAATATCCTCATCCTCTGCGAGATTCAACACCACAACATTATCCACGGAGGTATCCGGCTCGTATATCATGACCATTGGTCGCGTCGTGGCAGCGAAATTAGTGCTGATGACCATGCCGATGCCGAGAGACTCGTCCGACATGAGAACGAAGGTGCCGGGAGGGTAGATGCTTAGAGCCTGGATCAGACATACAATGACATTTTCTGAAAACGCCTTCCCTCTATTAGCGTAAAGATGGGCAAACGCCTCCGTGGGACAGAGGCGTTTGCTCGGATCACGAATGCTCGTAAGATGGTCATACTCGTCAGCCACCATGACGATCTTGGCTAAGAATGAGATGGCGTCATCCTTGAGCCCACATGGGTACCCCGATCCGTCGATACGCTCATGGTGCTGATAAACGACCTGGGCACTGGCCGGCGGGAATGAGCAGATATCCTCGATTATTCGTTGGCCATACTCGGGGTGTAGTTCAAAGAACGTTTTTTCAGATCGAGTGAGGGGCGCTCTTTCGCGCTGTTTAGCGAGCACCTGGGAAGGGACCTTCCGTTCGCCAATGTCGTGGAGGAGGGCTCCTATTCCAAGGTCGCGCATGTTTTCGCGACTGAGTTCAAACCCCCGACCAATCATCATGGACAGCATGAAAACGTTCAGCGAATGTAACGCAGCAAAATTGCTCGCCCCGAAGGCCTCGGAATTGTCCACATTGAGTATGGCCATAGCAGTGCCTTGGCCTTGTAAGGCATCGGTCACGCGATCTGTCATTTGTATGGCTTTTGAGATGCACCCCTCACGAACGGCACTAATCTGGCCAATGACCTCCTTGGTCTGGCTCAAGGCGTCAGCGTAGCCTGCAGTGGCCTTCTTTGCCTGTTCCTGGCAGCGAAGAAAAGCCTGAATTCGCTCCTCTTTTTTGATTCTTAGGGACCTTTCCTCTTCCGATTCCTCAACGAGAATCGGTTGTGCCTGAGTATGGCACTGGTGGACTGTTGAGGCTACTTCGGAGGCCGTGGATTTCGTGAGAGACTCCGGGTCCGAGCGGGTGGGGTCCACATAAATGGTCACGTGGCCAAGTTTGCGGATAGCGGCAAGTTCAGCCGAGGATTGTACCTTAAAAGTATTGCGGGGAAATGGATGTTTCAGCCAATGACAGTCTAATTTCACATGCATGCCTACCTTCAGGTCCTCGACCTTGATTGGAACGAAGGTGGACGGTGGGGTTTGCGCCATGGCATTCCTTCTTCTTTCCGATATGGTGGGGCAAGGGCCCGCACTCTTTACACTTCATCATATGTTGATACAACTGAGGTCAGAGAAAGGGTTCGCGAGCTGATTGCCTGGGAACTATTCTCTACTATCCGCATCGTTATCGGATGAAGACACCGCTTTCTTGAGCAACGATACCTCCTGATCTAAGAGTCTCTAAATCCCTCCCGTAATAATCCGCCTCCTTTTCCGTCTAGCCCGGACTATTCGTGAATACCTGCTCCGTCGTCCGATCCTCTCGCCCGGCGGGGCTTTTCTCGTTCGACCTCCTCGACGGACT
>JACQHN010000125.1 GCA_016199015.1 Nitrospira defluvii | reverse complement strand
GCAACTGATGCAGCGCATCCGGCACGTCGAGGACACCACGCTGGACTTGGGTGAGTAACGCCTGTAGTTGGTCCTGATTCATGACAGGCTTTTCTCCTCCTTGGCTTCGCGTTCCATGAGGTCGCCGACCGCCTGACGGCACGATTTGTCGGCAAAGAGCACCGCATTCACTTCACGCACGATCGGCATGTCCACGCCACACCGCAGGGCGAGCCCCAGCGCCGCTTTTGCTGTCCGCACGCCTTCCGCCACCGCCTGCATGCTGGCAAGAATGGCATCGAGGCGTTCACCCTTTCCTAGCCGCACCCCCACCGAGTGATTGCGGCTCAGCGGGCCGGTGCACGTGAGGATGAGATCGCCGACCCCGGACAGCCCGTAGAAGGTGCGCGCATCGGCGCCCATTGCCACCCCAAGCCGAACCATCTCGGTCAACCCTCGGGTAATGAGCGCGGCCCGGGCGTTATGCCCGAGCTCAAGCCCATCGACCACACCGGCAGCCAAGGCCATCACGTTTTTCAACGCGCCGCCGAGTTGCACGCCGATCAGGTCATCGTCCGCATAGACTCGGAAATTCGGCGTCATGAAGAGACCCTGGATGGTCTTCACGACTCGGGCATCCTGTCCGGCGAGACAGAGCGCGGTCGGTTGCCCGCGACTGACTTCGGTCGCAAAGCTCGGCCCCGACAACACCATCAAAGACCCATGCATATGCGCCGGCAGCATATCCTGCATGACCTGCGTGATGAGGTCGAGCGTGTCTTCTTCAATTCCTTTTGTGGCACTGATCAGTGGGATCGGCTGCGGGAGTAGCGTTGCGATCCGTTGAAGAACAGGTCTGGCTACATGCGAGGGCACGGCAAAGATCAGGCAATCGGATCCCGCCACGGCTTCCGACAGACTGTTCGTCGCGGACAACGTCGCAGGAAGAGAGACCCCCGGTAAAAACAGGTGGTTCTCGTGCCGGCTTTCGATTCCCCGGACGACATCGGGCTCGTGGGCCCACAGTCGGACAGGAATCTGCTTCCCGGCCAGGTGCCGAGCCAAAGCCGTTCCCCACGCTCCCGCGCCAATAACTGCTACGCGTTGAATGGATGAAACCGTCATGGCCGCTCCAACACCGTGGGGCTTTGCGGCCATTCCGACGCTGCGATGAATAATATGCACCTCATGGACGCGGATTATAGGAAGGGGCTTTGAAAGCTGTCAACGAATCGATCCGCACGGCTTCATCTTCATCGACTCAGCAGATATCTGATCTTGCCGCTGGAATTCCTCCTGCACTCGCGTTAGGCTGCAGGCTCCATTGGGAATCTCTGTCATGAAACCCTGTCCTTCCTGCGGACGTGCCCTTCCTGAGATCAACCGGTACTGCACCGATTGCGGCGCCGCGCTCGAATCCCACGTCCCACCGGCTGCTGCTCCGAAGAAAAGCACGTCGACGACAGAGCAACTGAACCTGAACATTCTGTACGGCATGGTGACGGTGCTGGTGGCCTCCATCCTGATGCCACCATGGGAATCCCCTCCCTCACAACCGGCCGCCTTCCTCGGGTTTCATTTCATTCTCTCGCCGCCACAACCAGACGCAATCGTCAGTCGAATGCTGCTCACGATTGAGCTCACCACCACGGCCATCGCCGGTCTGTATCTGTCATTTCTCTTTCGAACGCGGTAGGCAGACACGCCGAGCAGGAATCAGTCGAGGGCGAGTGTCAGACACTTGGCTGCGCCGCCGGACTTCATAAATTCGTCCAATTGAACGGCGTACGTGCGATAGCCGCGAGCCTCCAAGCGCTGCGTCGTACGAGGACAACCGGCCGGGATCACCACGTGCTTCCCGACGCAGACGGCATTACAGGCGAATCGCAACGCTTCTTCCTCGGGTACGACCAACCCGCGCGCTTCCGGAATCCGTTGCGCAATGGCCGCTTGACCGTAGGAGTCGAACGCCGCGGGAAAGTAGAGCAGCTCACCGCCGCTGAGCGGACAAAAGCAGGTATCCAGATGATAGAACCGGCTATCGATCAATTCGAGGGGAATGATTTCCCGCTGGAATATCTCGCCCAGTCGGGGGAAAGCCCGAATATCCGACCGCTGCCGATACCCGCCGAACCACGTATCCGAAAATCCCAAGAGGTCGCCGGCCCCTTCGAAGTAGAGGCTCTTGTCGAGCGTCAACACCTCATAGCCCTGCTCGCGAAACCACCGTTCGAAGTAAACTTCCTCTCGTTGCCGCTCCGGGTAACGGAACCGGCTCACCAGCGCGCGGCGACCGACCACCACCCCCGCATTGGCCGTGAAGACCATATCCGGCAGCCCTTGGACAGGCCGAATCTCTTCGATCCCTGCCCCGACGTCATGGACCAAGACGTCCATCAGCGCGTGCCACTGGCCGACTGCGCGCGCCGGGTCTACGGCGTTCGTGCGCCGCATCCAGGGATTGATTTCGTAGTCGATCTGGAAATAGTCCGGCGGACAGACCAACAGCCGGCTCATGGACGCCACCCGAGTTCGCGCGCGAGTTCTGTGAGAAACGAGGCGGCATCCATGACGAGGCCAACGGCTTGGAAACTTCCACGGTCGGCCAATTTCGTCGGAACCGCCGGATTCACGTCGACGCAGACGGTGGGAATGGTGGCCGGCAACAAATTGCCGGTGGCAATCGCATGGAGCGTGGACGCCACCAACAGAGCGAGTCCGACCCCGTGAATTTCCGCGCGCATGGCCTGCTGGGCCTCCATCGAATCCGTGATCACCCCAGGGAGCGGACCATCGTCGCGAATGGTTCCCGCCATGACCATCT
This sequence comes from Nitrospira defluvii, assembly GCA_016199015.1. Lineage (GTDB taxonomy): Bacteria > Nitrospirota > Nitrospiria > Nitrospirales > Nitrospiraceae > Nitrospira_A > Nitrospira_A defluvii_B. The sequence continues at coordinate 2,436 of JACQHN010000125.1, read as the reverse complement.
TCACCTCGCGCCGCACGCACGCCGCCATGATCCCATCGGTCACGACCCCGGACCGCACCGCCTCCTGAATGCTCCCGATGGCGCGAATACGATTGATGGTCCGAAGATGATGTTCATGGCCATGGGGCACCGAACGGCCGGCGGCCAACCCATAGCCGAGGGACGTGCCGTAGAGACCAGCCTCCATATCGTGAGCGGCCAAGGCATTGCCGCAGAACAATAGTTGAATGTAGCCAGCCTCGATCAGCCAGGCCAACGCATCTCGACCTCCGGCATGCACGATGGCCGGCCCGCCTGCCAGCAGCACCTTTGCGCCGGCGTGGCCCTGCTGATGCCACTCACGCAACTTCTGCATCCGCCGGGCGATATCGGCAATGACCGGTTGATGTGGACGTTCCGACGACACCACGGATTCCATGAATCCAAACACATCGCGCTCAGTCGGACGGGCGAGCGGCGTAACCCTGATGCCGTCTCGGCCGGTCACGATTAGTTCGCCCGCGGTCACGGCTCCCATGGGAACGGTTCGAGCGCGAGCTTTCGCCGGATCGACACAGATGCCGAGATCCATCTCCATGCCCTCGACCTCCACCCACTCGCCATCGAGACGAATCTGGGTCGGAAGATGCGTCGTCGCATAGAACTCCTCGGGAAACACCCCCGCCGCCGGAGCCGGCTCAAATCGGCAATCCCCTTCACGTTCGATGGCGGCGCCATGGGGCTGGACGGCCCGCAGAATCTCCGCCAACAGGCGGCTGGACGGCGCCCGTACGACGATCCGCGCCTGAGACGCTGCATCCCTGGTCGCACCGATTTTCACATCCTGCAGGTCAAAGGTACCGCCCATCATCAAAATTGTGTCCAGGACTTTCGCCAGGATCAGTGAATCGATGATGTGGCCCTGTAGGAAAACTGTTTCTTGCGAGCCTGTCATAACCGGACCTCCTACAATCCGCTCCATACTCCTGCTCAAATTCTACCATCTGTCGGGAGAGATGACGTGCAAGGGCTACGGACTAGTTTTCACGACTTCTCGGAGCACACTCGTGGCATAAGAACCGGGAGGCAGCCAAAAGGCCATGGTCAACACAGAGCCTTCAAGTGACCAGGTGAGCGCATTGAGACGGATTCTGAGAGCCCGCCGTTCGCCGCGGAATCCGCATTCGGACCCCGCTTTCGACAATAACTCCGGGGTGCTCCCGAGGTCGGCCACCACGGCTTGTTCAATGTCTCCAGGGAAGCCCGTCGCCCAAGGCGCACGGGAACCGAAGAGCGGCCCGGTGGGGCTGATCTCAAACCGATCGGCGCGTGGCTGCTCCACCTCAGGCTGCTCTACGAGAAAGCAGGCCCCATTCTCCGTCTTCATGGCCCAGTCGCCGAGAAACACCCGGTCGATACTTTCGATCCGTTTCGCAACGATATGATTGAACACGTGGGATTGATAGGTATTCATGAACCACATGCGCTTGGCGCGGCTCATCTTGTTGCGACGCGCGGCGTCCAGCAGCAACTCGGCACCCAATTGAAAATTTGTCCCCGATCGTCCTTGCCGTTGGGGGCCGAAGTAGTTCGGCGCGCCACGGCGTAGTAACTCGTCGAACAGCTGTCGCAAGTGGTCCTCGGCTCCTTCGTTGACATCCCGTATCACCAAGCGGAAATGATTGCCCGCATGGTGTCCCTTCCGGAGTCGATTGCGGTGGCGTCCCAATATGTCCAGGGCGAGCAAGCGCTCGTCAGTGGGCAACGCCGCCACCGCCTCTGCCTTTACGCCCTGTAATGAAATCATCTGCGTCGTGACGGCCTGGGCATCCTTCAGCCCGGCCACCCCGATGGATTGAGCTCTCACATGGAGTTGAGAAGAGAGTCGCAGCAGGAGATCCGGCGTGGACAGACCTCGCTTCGTCACTCGAATATACAGATGTTCTCCCTCTCCGCAGGGCAGGTAGAGCGGTCGTTCTTCGACACAAAAATCTTCCGGAGTACTGCGAATCCGGCCGCCGAGCGCGGGAACCGCGGCGGTCAGGTAGGGCAACGTTTCATCGAGCCAGGAAAGGGTTGGCATGAGCATTCCTTATCATGTGTGATGGGTCACAATTGCCGACGATGGGTAGTCACGGCGACCACCCGTGTTATACTCGTACAAGGCGGTGCTCTGCCTCAGCAATCATCCCTGAATGAACCCAATGCAGACCAGATTCGCCCCTAGATGTTTCGCAGCCTGGATGCTCTTCTGTTCGGTCACGGCCAGCTCCGTCACCTCGCTGATGGCCGCGCCTCAGTTGACCAGCGTCGATATCTTTGCCCGCTTCACTCAACATATCCAGCGACAAGCCGAGACCGACAAGCAGGCCTTCGCCGCTGCGAGCCAATGTATGAACTGGTTTTATAAACAACAGCGCCAGAAGCCGGCTCCCCCCGCCGTGCAGCGCATCGCCT
>JACQHN010000124.1 GCA_016199015.1 Nitrospira defluvii | reverse complement strand
GCGATGGCCACCCGTTGCTGTTGCCCACCGGAGAGATTCTTGGGGAGAAACTCCGTCCGATCGCCAAGCCCCACACGTTCGAGCATCAGCCGCGCCCGTTTGATGGCCTCGTTCTTACGACTCCCTTGGATCAGCAGCGGCACGGCCACATTTTCCGCCGCCGTCAAGGCGGGCAGGAGATTGAACTGTTGGTAGATAAATCCCATAGTTCGACCACGAAATCTGGTACGTATGCCAGGGGACATGGTCGTAAGCGACGATCCCAGCACATCGAGGTCGCCCTCATCGACGTCCAAAATTCCCGCAATCGCGGAAAGCAGCGTGGTTTTTCCTCCTCCCGACTCGCCGACGAGCAGCAGGAGCTCGCCGAAATACACATCCAGGTCGATGCCCTTGAGTACCGTCACGGTGGTCTCGCCCGATCCGAAGGACTTCACGAGCCCCCGGACCTGCACCGCGATGGACGCCTGGTTGTGTGCTTGTTCGCCCACACGTTCCTGTGCCTGTGACGCACCATCCATAGGCGTCATCGAAAGACGATGGCCGGTTCAAGCCGGGCCAGCTTAATAATGCTGATGAAGGCCGACAGGGTACAGATCATGAGCAAGGCGACAAAGACGAGCAGGAGCAACGGCCAGGTTTCAACGAACGGCAGCTGGCCTTCCTGTGCGGTCAACAGCCCGAAGGCGGTGGCCAGGCCGATGCCCACCCCATACCCCGTGATCCCTACGGTAAAGGCTTGCAACAGAATCATGCGTGCCAGCGTTGCGGTGGAGGCTCCCATGGCTTTCAACGCGCCGAACTGCCGGAGGTTCTCGACCGTAAACAAGTAGAACGTCTGCCCCGCGATGGCCATGCCGACAACGAAGCCTAAGAGGATGGTGGTCCCAAAGTTGATGCCGATCCCAGTATTTTTGAGCACCCAGCCGATGGTTTTCCAGCCAAACGCGTCTCCGGTGAAGGCGCCGAGCTTCGTCTGGTCGCGGATGCGCTGGATCACGTCTTCGATCGGCGCGTCATCTTTGGCCTTGGCGAGGACGTAGGAGAGGGTCCGCCGTTCACGGGGCACGTAGCGCAACGCGCGTTCGTAGGTGGTGTAGACCACCGGAATGTTGGTGAAGGTTTTTTGAGTTTTGGCGATGGCCACGACGCGGGCCAGCTTATCATTGAGTTCGAAGACCGTGCCGACCTTGATGACCTCCGGGCCTCCCATCCGTTCCATGGCCCACTGGTCCACGGCGACGGCATCTGGCTGGCGCAAGTCTTCAAATCGCCCAGCCAAGACTTCCGCTGGACGGCCGATCAAGGTGGCGGCGTCCAGACCGGTCAAGGTGATCTGGTGGTACTCCCCATTCGCGAGTCGGGCGCGTAACAAGCCTTTGTAGAGGGGGACGGCCCATTCCACGCCTGGAATGCTGCGGACACGATCGACCGTAGTATCGGCGATTGGTTTCACTTCATCGACTTGCGAGATGCCGGGATCTGTCACCCAAATCGGCACGTTTAAATTGCTGATGCTCGATTGGGACCAGATCATGAGCCCCCAGAAGATGGAGCCCTGCTGGACGATCAGCATGACCGCAAAGGTCAAGCCGCAGAGCAGCATGAGATACTTCGCGCGATCTCCGAAGAGCATTCTGAGGGCGACGTAGTTCATGCAGCAGTCTCTCGATTCGGAGGGATTAGGAGGACGACGACTTGAGCCATGTCATGCTGGGGGATGTGACGTCCTCGCTCGACGGAAACATTACCATGCCCCTGTTTCAGATTACCAAGCACGAGAATGGGGTCGCCCGCAGATTAGGACAGGGCATGCCCGGAGACACGCCGATCGACTGAGTGCAGGGCTCAGCCATGGTAAGGGGTGAGCCTGCCCTTACAGGTGAGAGCGTTCTTTCATGGCGTCCAGACGACGTTTGTCGAGCGTCACGTACAGGGCTTTTTCTTGCGTGACCGTCACGGCTCCCGGGGCCTGGCCTTTGGCTTTCCGGACCCACTTCCGCCGCGTGTAGATCACCTCGCCCTTTCCGCTTTTTTTGAGATCGCTATAGAGCAGCGCTAAGGTGGCGGCGTCTTTCAGCGTTTCCGGCGGCGGGTCAGTTCCTTTCTCCAAGCGGACGACGACATGAGAACCGGGAACGCCCTGGGCATGCAGCCAGAGGTCTTCGCTCTTGGCGAGACCGAACGTCAATTCGTCATTCTCGCGGGCATTACGCCCCACAAAGATGTGATGGCCGTCCGATGAGACGAAGCGCCGAAAGGGCCCGCGCCGTTCCTCGACTGCAGCTCGCCGGCGATCGGTGGGTGTTGTCGAGCGTGGCGCACTGTGCCTATCGAAGGTCGGCGGTTGCCATGTTCCATGCTTGATGGCGTCCAACTCGGCCTGGAGCTGCTGTACTTCCGCCTCGATTGCTGCCAGGCGCGGGGAAATTTCACGCTGGGCCGATATAAATTTTCGATACTTGGCAAAGTAGGCATCCATGTTGGCCTGCGGCGCCTTGGTCGGATCGAGCGGAATCGTCAATTCAGGGAGTGTCTCGTCGTAATAATCCACCACGGTGACGGTCGTGAGCCCCTTCTTCAGCGATCCGAGATTGGCTTTTAGCAGTTCACCATAGCGCGCATAGGGCTCGTATTTCGCGGCCTGTTCGAGATCGCGGCGGAGTCCCGCCATGCGGCGAAGGTGTTTCTTGAGGGTTTTTCGTAGAACCGATTCTCGTGCTCGGAGCTGCGCCAGGTGGGACAGCTCCACCTCGCGCTCACGGTACAGCGTTTCCAGTTTGGCTGAGAGGGGGAAGGGCTCAGCATCGGAGGGGGGCTCGGGCGCAGGCGCGACAGCGCCGTGAGAAAGCGACCGTGACGGAGCCGAGGACGGAGCATGGTAGGGCTGACCGCTCCGCTCCTTGTTGTGTCGGAGTGTGGCGAGCACGCGTTGTTCTCCGTCAAGAAACAGCAGGTCGGCATTCCTGCCGAACAATTCCGCGATCAGGGAGACCGGCCCGTCACGACTCGTGAGATCCACACGAACGATCCGGTCGCCTGCGATATGACGGATCCCATCGATGCGCGCGCCTTGAACACGTGCCCGCAGCAATTGGCAGAAAGACGGCGGCGTCGGCGGGTTGGGTAGGTTCTGACGGATGAGGTGCAGCCGTGCGGTCTCGTCATGTACGGAATAGAGCAGTCGCCGAGTATGTCCGGGGACGCGAACTTCGAACAACAGGACGTCGGCGAGCGGTTGTGTGATTTTTTGAATCCAGCCTTCCGTCAGGGCCGGCGCCAGTTCCTGAACAATGGAACCAATTTCTGTCGCAGTCAGAGCCATTTCCGGTGCCTCGCTCCGTGACGGAAGGAACAGGTGTGCCTGCTGGTCAGGCCCTGTTGGTTCTAGCACAGACAGGTTTTCAGCAGGGTTAGCCGATTGTACCCAATTCTGTCCCATGAGACCAATCAGGTCACAGCTGGGTCAATTTGTCGCGAGAGGAGGGGTTTTGGCCTCATGTCATGTTTCGGCAATGTAAGGGAACAGAGCAGGTGAATCGGTGGCATCCACATTGCTTCTTTCCAGCCTCGAATGGCGGCGGCGTGGTCCACTTGTGAAGCACATGTTTCTGGCATCAACGCCCACATCCTAAGCTGTCCGAAGGGAGACGACTCATGACCTGTACCAGATGTGAAGGTTTGATGGTCGCGGATGATTTACTCGATCTTCAGGAAAGTTATCACCCCATGCGGTTGGAGGGCCACCGCTGTCTGAGTTGCGGCAACGTCGTGGATCCGCTGATCCAGCGTCATCGGATGGTGCAGAATTCACATCTCCATCCTGTCGCCGCATCCTCCCTGGAGAAGCCGTTCCTCTTTGATCTCATCAAGCTGACGGCGTAGGTGAGGCTCCGCGAAACCTGCCCCCGGCTTCGCGGAGCCTCGTTGCAGAAGAGGCTCATCTTCACGAACACTTCTTTGGCCGGGTTCAATTCCGTCACGACCCCTACCGCGTACCTTCTCTCTCCATAACATCTACATCGCAGGATTGTGGCATGGTCCCTCAGCCCTGTCTCTGACCGTTCCCTCTACCACTAGCCCGGACTATTCGTGAATACCTGCTCCGTCGTCCGATCCTCTCGCCCGGCGGGGCTTTTCTCGTTCGACCTCCTCGACGGACT
>JACQHN010000119.1 GCA_016199015.1 Nitrospira defluvii | reverse complement strand
GGTGGCGGCGCTGCGCGAGAGTGGGGCGACCGAGGTGATTCACTTTGCCGGTCTTAAGGCGGTGGGAGAATCGGTTCAGCAGCCATTGACCTACTATGACAACAATGTAGTCGGTTCCCTGCGCCTGCTGGAAGCCATGGGTGAATGTGGTGTGAAACAGTTGGTGTTCAGCTCTTCAGCCACGGTGTACGGCGATCCGCAACGTCTTCCGCTCACGGAAGATCACCCGCTGTCTGCCACCAATCCCTATGGCCGGACGAAACTGATGGTGGAAGAAATTTTGCGCGATGTGCACCGCAGCGATAGTTCGTGGCGGATCGGCATTTTGCGCTATTTCAACCCAGTGGGAGCGCATGCCAGCGGCTTGATCGGCGAAGATCCCCAGGGGATGCCGAACAATTTGCTGCCGTTCGTGGCCCAGGTCGCAGTGGGGCGGCGGGAATGCCTCAACGTGTGGGGCAACGATTATCCTACTCCCGACGGGACGGGGGTGCGGGATTATATTCACGTCGTCGACTTAGCGCTGGGGCACCTCAAAGCGCTCGAAGCGCTGGCTCGGCTGGATCGTCAGGAGGACTGCTTGACGGTGAATCTGGGCACGGGGAATGGGTACAGCGTCATGGACATTGTGCGGGCATTTGAAGCGGCGAGCGGCAAGCCGGTTCCCTACAAGGTCGCGCCTCGTCGCCCTGGTGATGTGGCTTCCTGCTATGCGGATCCGAATCAAGCGTTCACATCGTTGGGTTGGCGAGCGGAACGCGGGCTCACTGAGATGTGCGCGGATGCCTGGCGTTGGCAGAGTACCAATCCCAAAGGGTATGTGGGCTGAGAGGCCTCGGACATGCTCAACTCCTGAAGCCTGACGACTGGTCATGTCTGGTGCCGAAGATCCCCTTTTCGGCTTTCCAACTCCTCAACACAATCCGTGAACGTGTAGAATCAGAACAGACGACAGGTCGGCTTTCTTGAGCGATACGTTGATCGTCGAGGGAGGTCAATATGAAGAGGGTCACAAGAAACTGCCGCCAAGGAAGTCCTGTCTCCGCCGCTCATTGGATGAAGCACGGCCTGTGTCCTGTATGGGCACTCGGTGCACTCGTGATCGGTTGGTCGGCCTTGTTCGTGTCACTGGCCGGCGCGAGCCATCAAGGTCATGAGCGGCATGCCGATGCTGAAAGTTATGAAACGACGGGATCAGGACATCCGATCCCGGGAGCGTCCTTTCAAGTTTTCCTACGTCAAGTGAAGGCAAAGGAAGAGGGCGAGGGATTTGATCAATCTCAAGCCGAGTCGGCCGTTCAGACCGTCATCGATGCCTTCACCTTCATGCTGCAGCATCGGACTGACTATCCGCGATTTGATGAAAGTCTTAAGAAAGACGCGCTCAAACAGGTTGTCATTGAACCCCACGTCCTCAATGATGAGGGGAAGGAATTTCCGTTCTTGGTCGCGCGGACGAAGGAGCCAGGCCGCGTCACATTGCTGATCAATAGCTCGACCCTGAAGGATAACGGGTACCTGAACCATCCCGACAAATTGGTACCGCTGTTGGCCAGAGAATTCCAATGGGTCGTCAGCAAAGCGGATACCGCGCCCAAAACCAAAGCCGTCTCCGTAGAACGACAGCTCAAAGAAGCTCCGATACGCCCGGATCAGGAAATCCTGGCGCTGTCAGGGGACGATCGTGTCCACATTCTTCACGCGCTGTTCGATAGCTATCTGCGGACCGTGGATGACCAGAAGAGCTTAGAAGGACAGTCCTATTACGAGGTCGATACAACCAGGCTGGTGCCGCCCTCGCAGCCCGATTCCACGCTCAAGCTCTACGAGATTCGGGTTCGGGAAGCGCTGCAGAAGATCGTACGGGAGCCTTACTTCGCGGAAAAGACACCCAAAGCCGTGCGGAGCCTGCTGAATGGAAAAGTCTGGAATGTGTCGTTCGTCAAGGTCGATCAGCGGGATTGGGCCACGCGGACCAGGGTGCTGCCGGAAGACAAATCGGTGCTGGTGGGGGAACGCGATCAACGCATTCAACCGGCCTCCATTTTGGTGAATGCCTATCGGACGGCCGCGCCAGACGACCCGTTTTATGCAGACACAAAGGGATTGCCGATGGGGGCACTTTCCGCGGACCAGCTCGCACGGGTGATCGCGTCTGAAATTCAGCACAACATCCTTGAGAAATCTATGAGTGGTCATGTGGCCCAGGATGCGCTCACGGCGCCCAAGTGAGTATTGCGAGAATGGAGTCTGCGGGGTCCGCAGGGGCGACATGCGCCCCTTTCATCACGCCTTTCAGTGAGGTCGTATGTGCGGAAGGTTTGCTACGAAGGGCTTAGCGGCTGATCTGTTTTGGCTGCCCCGCCTTGGCTAGTTGTACGTTGACGTTCACCACGCCCTCATTCAATTTGCGATAGAGATACGTGGGGTTGATGACGGGGAGGGCATCGGCTTGTTCTTGCGTGGTAATCAGGGCTAAGGCCGGCACATAGCGACCGGCGGCGACCTTCACGCCGATGAGTTTTGCGCCTGGCTCGACCACCACATGGTCGCCGAGTTCCGTGCGAAAGACGAGGGCCTGCATGCCGACGAAGGTGTCGTCGCCCACCTTGGCTGGTCCATGCACCTGCGACTGGTGGGCAAGTGAGACGCGTTTCCCGATGTAGACCGAGTAGCTCTTTCCTGCTACCTGCACTTCATTTTCAGGCAGTTCATGATCTCCTTCAAACGTCTCCAATCCATGGATGACCACTCCATCCTGCACGTTGCTCTGATCGCCGACGAAGATATTTTGCCCTTCGTCTCCGCGGATGGAGGCGCCTGGCGCGACGAAAATCAGCTCGCCGATCGTCACGGATCCATTCACCACGGCTAAGGGGTGAATGCGGGCGGATGGGGCAATAATTGGCTCATCGACATCAGGGTTAAATGTGGTCGAGACGTTGGAAGCCACCCACCCCACGAGCGCGATCCCAAGGAAAAGGAGGTTCAGGCTCAGGCTGGTCGAGAGTAAGAATGATCGATTCATCAATGATCCTCCAAGCAACATGAGAAAACAGCCGACCCGTTGGGGTCGGTGATCGGGGGCATGAACTCTCGCCGCCGGCGGATTGGCGGAGCAACCGGGCTACTTCCTAAGAAGGTTTCGCAGGACCGGTTGGAGAACCGGGATTCCCACTTCTCCATGTCGGTGGATGGAGAATCAAAGTTAAGATCCTTGAGAAGGGCACTGTCCGCGGGATGGTGAACTGGCTCTGTTCACTGCGGATTGCATCGAGGTGACTGCGAAGCGAAGCCCTCTCACGGGCAGGTCTGAGCAGGCGTATCGCACCTGAGCGCATCCGTAATGGAGCGTTGGAAGGCCTCTCCTCAGCTGAGCACATATCGGCGCAGATTCGCGTGAGGTATGAGCATAGACCACCCCTATTTTATGCCCCTCCGCTGCCATAAGCTATAGGCCATCAGCCATAGGCTCTTCCTCTCACCCCACGCGCGCACGCAGGGGTGGACCGGACAGACTCTGAACACGTACAATGCGCGACCGCGGTTGCTTTCCTTTGCGCCATGACGGCGCGTGGGAAGCGGCACTATTCGGATACTATCGCAATGACCAGGAAGGGATCGTCATGAGTGTGAAATGTGGAATCGTCGGCTTGCCCAATGTGGGGAAGTCTACCCTGTTCAATGCCCTCACGAAGTCGGGGATTGCGGCGGAGAATTATCCGTTCTGTACCATCGAGCCGAACATCGGCATTGTGGAAGTACCCGATGCGCGGATGCAGGCGCTGGCCGACATCGTCAAACCGCAGCGGATGCAGTATGCCACGACCGAGTTCGTGGACATCGCCGGGCTGGTGGCCGGTGCTTCGAAAGGCGAAGGCTTGGGCAACCAATTCCTGGCCAACATTCGTGAAACCGACGGCATTGTGAATGTGGTGCGCTGTTTTGAGGATGATAATGTCGTGCACGTGGCGGGCAAGATCGACCCGATTTCAGACATCGGCACTATCGTCACAGAACTGGCTCTGGCAGACCTCACGACGGTGGAAAAGACTCAAGAGCGCAATCAAAAGATTATCCGCTCCGGTGACAAGGACGCCGTAAAACTGGGCGAGTTACTGGTTCAGGTGGCGGCCTGTTTGAATGAAGGTAAGCTGGCGCGTACGCTCACACTCGATCCGGCGCAACGCGCATTGCTGAAGCCGCTGTGCCTGCTCACGATGAAGCCCGTCATGTATGTGGCCAATGTGGCTGAGAAGGGCTTCACCAACAATCCGCTCCTGACCCGGGTGGAAGAATATGCGGCAGCCGAAAGAGCCCCGGTCGTGGCCATTTGCGCGGCGCTCGAATCGGAAATCGCCGTGCTCTCGGACGAGGAGAAGCGAGAATTCCTGGCCGACATCGGCATGACCGAACCGGGCCTCAATCGTCTCATTCGCGCAGCCTATCAGCTGTTGGGGTTGCAGACTTATTTTACGGCGGGGGTGAAAGAAGTCCGCGCCTGGACGATTCACATCGGCGATACCGCCCCTCAGGCGGCGGGGGTCATTCACGGTGACTTTGAAAAGGGATTCATTCGCGCAGAAGTCATCGGCTACGACGACTATATCGCGTGCAAGGGAGAAGCGGGCGCGAAGGAAAAAGGGAAGATGCGGCTGGAGGGCAAGGAATACGTGGTTCAGAACGGCGATGTCATGCACTTCCGCTTCAACGTCTAGCAGGATGCTGAAAAAGTCCGCCAGCGGCGTGCTCGACACCCGTGAAGCGTCCGAAGAAAAGAGCCTATGGCGTATAGCTGATAGCAGGAGTCAGAAGAGAAG
>JACQHN010000113.1 GCA_016199015.1 Nitrospira defluvii | reverse complement strand
CGGGGCTCGGCAAGACGACGATCGCCCACATTATTGCGCGAGAGATGGGTTCGGCCATTCGATCGACCTCCGGGCTGGTCCTGAGTCACGCCGGCGATCTCGCCGCAATCCTGACCAATTTGCAAGAACGGGATGTGTTGTTCATCGATGAAATCCATCGCTTGCCTGCCTCCGTGGAGGAAGCGCTCTATCCAGCGATGGAAGATTACCAACTCGATCTAGTCGTCGGGCAAGGGGCGTCGACTAGGACGATCAAGTTGGAGTTGCCGCGGTTTACCCTCGTGGGGGCCACGACCAGGGCCGGGGCTTTGACCTCGCCCCTACGAGACCGGTTTGGGCTCGTTCACAGGCTGGAGTTTTACTCTGCCCAGGAACTCACCGCCATCGTCACGCGGTCGGCGGGGTTGCTGAATATTCCAATCGACGCGGCCGGCGCCGCAGAGATTGCCCGCCGGGCTCGCGGCACGCCACGCATCGTGAATCGTTTGATCAAGCGAATCAGGGACTATGCCGAGGTCAAGGCCGAAGGGCATATCACGCAACAGGTGGCACAGGATGCGTTGATTTGGCTGGCCGTTGACGTCGCCGGTCTGGACGAGATGGATCGCAAGATCCTCCTGACGGTGATTGAGAAGTTCAATGGTGGGCCGGTCGGAGTAGATTCCCTGGCTGCGGCCGTGCAGGAGGATAAGGGCACACTAGAGGATGTGTATGAGCCCTATCTCATTCAGGCGGGCTTTTTGGAGCGGACCGGCAGGGGGCGCCAAGCGACCAGATTGGCCTTTGAACATTTCAAAAAACTGAAAGATCTCCTGTCTCTATCCGATGAGACCGCATCGATCACAACTCCTTGAATCCCCACGCCTATCCTTGCAATGGACTTGGTGGCTCCTGTAGGATACTCACTTGCCAAAGTTCACGAAGTGAGCCCGGACTCGTTTCACGAACACTCCTTTCTAGAGGCAGGCTCCGCGAGGAGGACATCCCCCCATCATGTCGGAAGATTTACGAGAACATCGGCAGGAAATAGACCGGATCGACGATCAGATTTTGCGCCTCCTGAACGAGCGCTCGAAGTCCGTGATCGAAATCGGCAAACTGAAGAAGTTGAAGGATGCCGAGGCCCCTCTCCACACGCCAGCCCGTGAGGCGGCGATCTTTGAGCGGCTCAGCCAGCAAAATACCGGGCCCTTTCCCACCGACGCCATTCGGGCCGTGTATCGGGAAATCATGTCCGCCTCGTTGTCCCTTGAGGGGCCGCAGAAGGTTGCCTATCTCGGGCCGAGGGCGACATTCACCCATATGGCCTGCATGCAGAAGTTCGGGTCGTCCGCCCAGTACATTCCCGTCAACAGTATCAAAGATGTGTTCAGTGAAGTGGAACGGGGGCGCGCGCATTTTGGAGTAGTGCCGATCGAGAACACCACGGAAGGCGTGGTGAACCACACGCTCGATATGTTCATCGACTCGAGCCTCTTGATCTATGGGGAGGTGTTGCAGGAAGTGGCGCACCACCTGATGTCCAAGAGTGGGGTGGTCGGGGACATCACGAGAATTTATTCGCATCCCCACGCCATTGCTCAATGTCGAAATTGGTTGGAGACGAATCTGCCTCGCGTGCCGGCGTCGGAAGTGGCGAGCACCGCACGGGCCGCTGAGTTGTGTGTCGACGATCCGTCGGCCGCCGCGATCGCGTCAGAGTTGGCCTCCCAGTTATACGGGTTGAAGGTGGTGACGGCCCGGATCGAGGATAACATCAACAACTTTACACGCTTCCTCGTCTTGTCGCAGAAGGCGCCGGAGCGGACGGGTCGTGATAAGACCTCGCTGATGTTGTCGATCAAGGACAAAGTGGGTGCCCTCTACGATCTCTTGCGGCCCTTTGCCTCCCACGGCCTCAACATGACCAAGATCGAATCCCGTCCCTCTCGCCGGAAGGCCTGGGAGTATATTTTCTTCGTCGACATCGAGGGGCACATCGACGAGGAGCGGGTTAAAAAGGCGGCCGAAGAAGTGAAGAGCCGCTGTCTGTTCATGAAAATACTCGGATCCTATCCCGCCCATTCGTGAGGATGACGTAACACCATGGCGTTGAAGGTGCATCCCGATATTGCCTCCCTTGTTCCATACGTTCCCGGAAAACCCATCGAAGAACTGCAGCGAGAATTGGGGTTGCCGCGCGCAATTAAGCTGGCGTCCAATGAAAATCCCATCGGACCCTCCCCGAAGGCCCTTGCCGTGCTGGCCGAGACGGCGCCAACTCTGCACCGGTATCCTGACGGCGGGGCGTTTCGATTGCGTGGGGCGCTGGCCGAACGATGGAAGGTCACGCCGGACCACGTGATCCTGGGCAACGGATCGGACGAACTCCTCGGGCTTCTCGCGCGGACGTTTCTGTCGCCGGGCGATGAGGCCGTGATGGCTGAGCATACCTTCGTCATCTACAAGATGGAGGTGAAGGCGGCGCACGGCGTGGCGGTCGAAGTCCCGCAGAAGAATTGGCGCCATGATTTGCCGGCGATGGCAGCCGCGATCACCGACAAGACGCGCCTGCTCTTCATCTGTAATCCGAACAATCCGACCGGCACCATGGCGACGAAGGCGGAGGTCGCCGCCTTGATGGCGCTGGTGCCCGAGCATATCGTGGTGGTGTTCGACGAGGCCTATTACGAGTATGTTCGGCATCCCGAGTTTCCGGAGTCGATCGACTACGTGAAGGCGGGGCGACATGCCATCGTGCTACGGACCTTTTCGAAGATTTATGGATTGGCCGGGCTTCGGATGGGTTATGGGATTACCACACCTGAAATTACCGACTACCTCAATCGAATCCGCCCACCCTTCAACGCGAACAGCATGGCGCAACGGGCCGCACTGGCGGCCTTGGACGATGAGGCGCATGTGACCGCCAGTCGGGCCCTCAACCACGCTGAAATGGACAAGGTGCGCACGGGCTTGCAGCGGCTCGGGTTTGAGGCGTTACCGAGTGAGACGAACTTTCTGTATTTCGATGTCGGGAGAGATGGCCGAGAGGTATTCAACGCGCTGTTACGAGAAGGCATCATCGTGCGCCACATCGAGGGCCGGATGTTACGGGTGACCATCGGCCTCCCGGAAGAAAATCAATTGTTCCTGAGCGCGCTCCAGGAAGTCACGCGCGCGTCGCGATAAGGAAAGCGAGACGAGACCATGATTATTGTCTTGAAACCCGAAGCCTCGGAACGAGAAGTCGACCACATCATTGACCGGCTTCGCGAACTCGGATTGAAGTCACATATCTCGACCGGCCAGGAGCGGACCATCATCGGTGTGATCGG
>JACQHN010000112.1 GCA_016199015.1 Nitrospira defluvii | reverse complement strand
CGGCCACGTCCGTGTCGGTGAAGCGACGGGCGAACGCGTGCCGGGGTGCGCCATGCCGTGACGACAGCGTCCCGTCCGGGCGGTACTGTCGCACCGGGGTACCGGCTGGCGTGAGAGCCCGGTCATGCGCGCCAGATAGCGGAGCCCCACGCCTTTGTCGGCCCGCCCGTGGCGGGCATCCCCAACTCGCGTGAGTACCCGCGCGATCCACCGATGTCGTGCTGCCTTGGGTACTCGGAAGGCCCCCTCCGCGGTCCCGCCCAGAAAGGCCCTGACCTGCGCCACGGTGTGTCGCCGTGCGTCTTCCCTATCGATCACCAGGCCTCGCATCATGACCGATTCAGACCGGCAGCCGCTCAGACGCAGTGCTCGTTGGCAATACGACCCGGCTTCAGACTCATTCTGTATTGGAAGAGGCTGTCTCTTGACGTTTGGAGTCGTTTCTCGTACCCTCTACGCGATTCCCCTACAACAAGCAGGCAAGAGGAGTTCCAGCCATTCTGTGGATCCGTAGGGATGCGTCATGATTGATCTTGGCTCCTCGACATTTCTGATCGGCATCGCAGTTGGCTTGGTGGCGGGCCTGTCGTTCGCCGGCTGGTGGGTGACGTCCCGTGTCCAATCGCGTCTCCACGCCCAGTTGATGGAGAATGGAGAACGCGCACAACGGGCTGATGCCTTGGCCGCCGTACTGGGACTACGTCGGGAAGAACAGGATGCAGAGGTGGCGCGGTTGCGGCAAGCTCTGGCCGAGTCCCAGGAAGGCCGGACGAAAGCTGAAACGCGCATGGAAGAAGTGACACACAGCTTGGAGGATCAGAAATCCATGCTGGCACAGGCACGACAGGAACTGCACGCATCCTTCGAGGCCTTATCGGGCCAAGCCTTAAAACAGAATAACGAGGCATTTTTGAACCTCGCGCGCACTTCGTTTGCGGCCTTGCACGCGGAGGCCAAGGGCGAGTTGTCGCAGCGGCAGCAAGCGATCGATGAGTTGGTCAAGCCGCTGGAGGAGTCGTTGCGCCGCTACGAAGAGCAGCTGCGGCAGGCCGAGCAGGTTCGGCAGCGGGAGTATGGCGGACTGGATCAGCAGCTCAAGTTTATGGCCGAGTCGCACCAACGGCTTCAACAAGAAACCAGTAACCTGGTCAAAGCCTTGCGATCTCCGTCCGTGCGCGGGCGCTGGGGCGAGATGACGCTGCGTCGCGTGGCCGAGCTCGCAGGCATGGCCATCCATTGTGATTTTGTCGAGCAGGATACGGTAGGATCAATGGAGGGTCTCTTACGTCCCGATATGGTCGTGCAGCTGCCGGGCAACCGTCAGATCGTTGTCGATGCCAAAACGGTGCTCGCGGCCTACCTCGATGCCTATGAGGCGCAGGATGATCAGCAGCGGCAGGCGCATTTGCTTCGCCATGCCGGCCAGGTGCGGACCAGGATGGATGCGCTCAGCCTGAAAGCCTACTGGACGCAGTTTGCGCAGACGCCGGAATTCGTCGTGCTCTTTCTGCCAGGCGAACAATTTCTCGGTGCGGCCCTGGAGCAGGACCCCACGCTGATCGAAGACGGCTTTGCCCATGGCGTCGTACTCGCGACACCCACCACGCTCATGGCGCTCCTGCGCGCGGTGGCTTACGGGTGGCGACAAGAGCAATTGACCGAGCATGCCGAGCAGGCGGGTCGGTTGGGGAAAGATCTATTCGAGCGCATGGCGGTCCTGACCGACCACCTCAACGAAATCGGACAGGCCCTCGGGAAAAGCGTGGGCGCGTATAATAAGGCGGTGGGATCGTTGGAGACCAGGGTGCTGCCGGCTACCAGAAAATTCAAAGACCTCGGGATTTCATCGGACAAGGACATCGCGCTGCTGGAAGCGTGCGACATTGAGCCGAGGGCCGGGCTTTCGTTCGCTGCGGAAGACATGAGGACCGTGGGATGATGGACCCCCAGGCGATGGTGGAAGAATTTCACCGGAAGTTTGAGATTGCCGTCAGTGACATGCCGAACGTTCCGGAGGAGGCGATCCGCCAGCTGCGGGTGCGGCTGATTCAGGAAGAGTTCGACGAACTCAAGGAAGCGATGGCCACACAAGACCTCGCGGGCGTGGCGAAGGAACTGGCCGATCTGCTGTACGTGGTCTATGGAACGGCCGTGTCCTATGGGGTGGATATGGACCCGGTCTTTCGAGAGGTCCATCGGTCGAATTTGAGCAAGGTCGGCGGCTACAAACGAGCCGACGGCAAGTGGGTGAAACCGTCGAGCTATTCTCCAGCGCAGGTGGAGCCGCTTCTCGCAGCGCAGTCAGCAAGAAGTGCTCCATCAGCCTCACACGTCGCGAGGGAAATGCAGGAGTCAGAATCGTAGGATGAAAGAGTTGCATTGTCCGGCGTGCGGCACGCCGTGTGTCAGAGTCTCCTCCAGGTCCGGTTTCATTGAGAAGGTGTTGAACCGGTTGCACATCTTTCAATTCCGTTGTCAGCTCTGCACCACGCGGTTTCAGGCTCGGAGACCTGGGAATCGACAGACGTCGCAGGAGTTCGATCGGCGCGAATATCGGCGGCTTCGGACGAACCTCGTGGCGTCGTTGATCTTGGACCCGCCGGCCGTGGACGGACTGGTGTCCGACATTTCGATGGGGGGATGCACCTTGCAAGCCACCACGTCACTTCCACGAGGGACGTTTGTGAAAGTGTTGTTGCATGCTCCCGGCGGACAGCCCGATATCAAGATCGACGCGGCCATGATCTGCTCGATTCAACCGCTCTCGATCGGTGTGAAATTTCTCGAATTTCAGCCGGAAGATAAACAACGCATGGGTCAATTGGTTCTCGAGCTTCTCGCCTATCAAAATACTGCTCCCCGTGTCAGCGCCTAGCCTGGAACAATCCTGAATACTGACCCTGTCCTCCTCAAAAAGAAGACGCGGTTCTTCCGACCTGCAATCGCAGGGTTGCCACACGCATCACGAGTACTCGTAGAAAACGGAATTAGGCCTTGCCGCGGACTGAAACCAGCCTATTGTCGAGCAAGCGAACTCCTCCAATGCGGAGGGCGCCGAGGAGCACGG
>JACQHN010000115.1 GCA_016199015.1 Nitrospira defluvii | reverse complement strand
TGCGAGAAGCCCCGGCGGGCTTCGGTCTCGAACACCTCGCGACGGCATTCATGAATAATCCGGGTTAATCGAACGGTCCGCATTGAACACTGATCATTAAACATTACCACTGCCCCACGCCTCATGAGCGGCGGATAAAGATGTCTCTATGGCCGGCTTGATCGTCTGTGAAGCTATCTGGAAGATCTATCGCGTGGGCGACGTCGAGGTGCAGGCCTTGCGAGACATCAATCTGACCATCGATCGGGGTGAGTTCGTCGCGGTGATGGGCACATCCGGATCGGGCAAGTCGACGCTGATGAATATCCTGGGCTGTCTTGACCAACCGACTCGTGGGCGATATCAGCTGGATGGGATGGATGTGGGGACGGCGAAACCGGATGTACTGGCGGAGATTCGCAATCGACAGATCGGGTTCGTGTTTCAGAGTTTTAACCTCATTCCCAGAACCAGCGCCTTGGAGAATGCCCAACTGCCGCTGTTTTACCGCGGCGTCTCGATCAGAGAGCAGCGGAAGCAGGCCGCGGCGGCATTGCAGCGGGTCGGGCTGGGTGGTCGGGAACAGCACTACCCTTCCCAGCTTTCCGGAGGCCAGCAGCAACGCGTGGCCATTGCGAGAGCCCTGGTCGGAACTCCCTCCATACTTTTCGCCGACGAACCCACCGGCAATCTTGATACCGCGTCGAGCCGTGAAATTATGGGCATCCTGGCGCAGCTCAATCGCGAGGATGGCATTACCATCATTCTGGTCACGCACGAATCCGATATCGCGAGCTACGCCTCCCGTGAACTCGTCATGAAGGACGGGCAGGTCGTGCAAGATGTTCGGCGGACTCCACACCTGTCTGTCGTGCAGTAGGGATACCATGATTGCCTTTATGCTGTTGACCATCATGACCGCGTTGCGGGTTCTTAGCCGAAACCGCCTGCGCGCCGGCCTGACCATGCTGGGCATTGTGATCGGGGTGGGCGCGGTCATCGCCATGGTGAGCATCGGACAGGGTGCCCGCGCGGCGGTCCAGGCGCAGGTCGCGAGTATGGGGACGAATGTGATCATCATTATGCCGGGGGCCACGACCGTGAGTGGTGTTCGGGGAGGGCAAGGCGGGGCGGTGACCTTGACGGTCAGTGATGCGGCGGACTTGAAAAAGCGGAGCCCCTTGCTGTCTGATACCGGCTGGGCGAGGCGAGAGGTGATGCAGATCGTCAACGGGAACCGCAACTGGAACGGTCCGGTCAACGGCGTCTCACCCAGCTATCTCACGATCCGCGATTGGTCGTTCATGAGCGGAGGGGCGTTTACGCAGACGGATATGGACGGCGCCGCCCGAGTGGCGTTGATCGGCCAGACGACGCTGGAAAACCTGTTTGATCCGAGCGAGGAGGCGATCGGTGCGACGATCCGGATCAAAAACGTGCCGTTCCAGATCGTCGGCGTCTTGGCGCCCAAGGGGCAGTCGGCCCAAGGCTCCGACCAGGATGACGTCATTTTCATTCCCTTTACGACGGCCGAACGAAAGGTATTTGGTAGTCAGTTCCTCGGATCAGTCGGGGCCTTGTTTGCATCAACGGAACAGAGCGCTGATTTGCCCGAGGCGGTGGAGCATGTTCGAGAGGTGTTGAGAGGCCGCCACCGGCTGCAGGCCGAGCAGGCGGATGACTTCATCATTCGTACACAGGTTGATATCGGGAAGGTTCAAGAAAGCACGAGTCAGACCCTCACGGTCATGCTGTTTGCCATCGCCTCGGTCTCGCTGCTGGTCGGGGGTATCGGCATCATGAACATTCTCCTGGTCTCGGTCACGGAGCGAACGAGAGAGATCGGGGTACGCATGGCGGTCGGTGCCAAGCGCGTGCATATCCTCATGCAGTTTCTCATTGAGGCCGTCACCCTGAGCCTGGTCGGCGGCATTATCGGGGTGATCGTGGGCATCGTCGGCGCCAGGCTCACGACCGCGATTGCGGGGTGGCCGACGATCATTTCGTTCGATGCCATCGTCAGCGCCTGCATCTTCTCGCTGGCGGTGGGACTTTTTTTCGGCCTCTACCCTGCCAACAAGGCTGCTCGACTCAATCCCATCGAAGCGCTTCGCTACGAGTAGCGATCCAGGCCGAATCGACATCCCTCGGCTTAAATGGTGACCATGATGTGTGGCGGAAGGTCTGGCGAAGGGGGCGTTAGTGGACGGTCCGTTCGAACTCCGCAGGTATCGTTCCCAAGACCGAACGGATTCCGCGTATCGGAGCCTGTTCATCCTGGTTGGCGAGGTCGATGACGAGCGGGACGATATAGGGTGTACCCGAGGGGTCGTGCGTGATCGTGACGATGGGTTGGTGCAGTTTTCCTGAGTTGATGACGGTGACGATCGCTCGTTCTCCCGTGGTCAGTGCGATATAGCTATAAACCGGGTAAATGCCCAGCACTTTGACGAAGAGCGAGACCAGTCGGTTCTCGTACTTTCCTTCCTGCCCTTCCTGATAGAGCCGTTGCAACGACTGGTGCGGGGTCAATGGCGAGGCGCCACCGAATCCCGTCAGGAGCTCGTCGTAGCGGTCTGTCACCATGACGATACGCGTCATATCTGAGGTGAACGCACCGCCGGTTTCAGCGGGAAATCCGCTTCCATTCAAGTAGGCATGATGCTCCGCCACAATTTGCTCGACCGAGGGGGCGAATCCGCCTTGGCGTTCGAGCAGAATCGCGCCGGAGCGCGCATGGGATTCATAGGTCCGGCGGTTCGGCTCCGACAGGGTGGTCGAGGTATCGTGAATACGTTGGAGAATGGTCGACGGTACCTGCAGAAGCCCGATGTCATGCAGAAGCGCGCCGGTGGCGAGATCCTGCAGTGTGAAGAGATCGTAGGCCGCGGCGTGGGCGAGAATCATCGAAAAGCTGCAGGTGGCGAGCGCATGCTCGCTGAGGGACGCGTTTCCCTCGCGGCCTTGGCTGAAGGCCATGAAGAGGGCGTGGGTCGTCAGGGTTTTCGCCACGGCATCGATTTCATGGATGGTGTGCTGGGCCTTCTCCGGATCGACGACGCCCGTTTCGGCGATGTGTGAAAAGGTTGAATGCACCGATCGTTCGAGTTGCTGGCGTGCTGCCCGGGCGGCCTGCAGTTCCTGCGTCATCATGGCGAGGGACCGGACAGCAGGTGGGCCCACCGCCGGCGTGGAGACCGGCTGAACGATGGGCTTCGGCCGGGTCGGAAGAGGGTTGGATGCGTCCGACACGTCGATGCCACGGGCGGGATCGATCTTCAGGTGTTTTACCCCGGCGCGCCGCAACTTCTCGATCTGCTCGTCTGTTCGAATCAGAAACGAATGCCGCAGAAAGGGCGAACGAAACCAGACCACGTCCAATTTTGCGACGTGCATGCCGATCCGAAGCGAATCTATGGAGATTGGTCGGTATGCCATAAAGTACGAGAGTAGGGGACTTGTGCGGGCCCGCGCATTGTCCTCACCCTCTCCTGTCAGTCTCGCTGCTTGTGAGAGGGATTCTTTGGGGGAACGGCAGCTGGTGTGGCGAGGGTGGTGGGGCGAGCGGGTTCTGGTGATGGGGGCGGCGCGACCGACAACAGGAGGTCCATCCGAGGATTGTCGCGATCTTGAAACTTGTAAAGGTGTATTTCCACAACCCGGTTATCGTTCAGTCCCAGCCCCTCACAGAGCGCGTCTTGCGCGATCTTGAGTCCCCCATCGGTATCCCGACGAAGCGCAGACGCAAAGAAAAAATGGATCGACAACGAGAGGCTCGCCTGCCGCAAGATTTGTCCTAGAGTACCACGATGGGGCGATTGGGCAAGTGCAACGAGAATTTGTTGCCCGACGAGGTCTTTGTACGCGCGTCCCTTGGCGGAGAGCAGGCGGCGCCCATTGACGGTGGCATATTGATGATTCACGCTGGGCGGGACGGGTAACGTGAGCCCGATCGAGTCTGCAGCCACTCTCACCGTGGGGGCAGGGGGCGCGAGTCGATGCAGTGGGTTTCGGCCTTTGGTGGACGCGCGTGGTAGAACAGGATCTTCCGTAGAGCGCAGGACCTTCCTGGACGAAGGACGAAAAGACGTAGACCTGAGCGGGATGGGGGACTGTTGGGGGCGGGACACGCGGCGCAAGGGCCTGCCTATTACACTAGAGAAGATTGAGGATCTTGGCCATATTTTGCTCGTACTGATCCTCTGTTTTGGAGATGTACCGCCGCCATTCAGCCGGATTCCAGATTTCCATGCGGTGATACAATCCCACGACGATGATTTCCTGATCTTCATCCATCGGCACGAGTTTACGCAGGCGACCTGGAATCAGGACACGTCCGGCTTTATCGATGTCCGAGGTGCCGGCTTCCGACACAACGAAGTGCATGAACAGGCGGCTTTGATCTTCATCCAAGGTGGTTTTGGTCCGCTCCAATACCTTTTCCCATTCCTTGGCGGAATACACCCAGAGGGATTGTTCGGCATTTTTCAGGAACATCACCTGATTGCCTTCAGCTTCGAGCCGTTCTCGAAGGGGAGAGGGGATCAAGAAACGCCCCTTTTCATCGACTTTGCAGAGGTATTCCCCGGCGAACATTATCGGCATCCTCCGGTCATGGCCGCGGTGTG
>JACQHN010000116.1 GCA_016199015.1 Nitrospira defluvii | reverse complement strand
GGGCGATGGCGATGGTGACGGTCAAGGGAATGAGCAGCAACCGTGCGATGCCTACGACAAAGAACATGGGCAGAAAGACGACGACGGTCGTCACGGTTGAGGCGAAGATCGGCATGGCGACCTCGCGGGCGGCGTTTACGATGGCGTCCCACCGGTTCCGATCGACGTTCAAATGGCGTTGAATGTTTTCCAATTCGACGATGGAGTCGTCGACCAGGCGTCCGATGCCGAGTGCCAGCCCTCCCATGGTGAAGACATTCAAAGTCTGGTTGGTGAAATAGAGTACGATGAAGGTCACGAGGATCGAGAGCGGGATGGCGACGGAAATGATCAGGGTACTGGTCAGGTTTCTGAGGAATAGGAGAATCACGGCTGCTGCGAGGAGCGATCCATGGAGCGCTTGCTCGATGAGGTTGCGGATCGATTGCCGGATATAGGTTGATTGGTCGAACGAAATGCCTAATTGCACGCCCGGCGGAATGCCGATCATCTTGGGGATGGCCTTCCGTAAGGCATCGACCACTTCCACCGTGTTCGCGATCGGCTGTTTATTGACCCGGAGATAGACGGAGCGTTTCCCGTCCGTGCGGACGACATTCGTCTGGATGTCCGAGGAATCCGTCAGGACGCCGATGTCGCGCACGCGGACGGGATTGCCCCGCGGATCGATCTTGACCACGACGTCGTTGATCGGCTCCACCATCTTGAACTGCGTGTTCGTAAACACGTTGTAGTCGAGGTTGCCCGCTTTGATGTCACCCGAGGGGAGAATCAGGTTGGAGGCTTTGACGGCCTTGACCACGTCGAGGATGGACAAGCCGCGTGCCTGCAGCAGCGCCGGGTCCAGGTTGATATTGATTTGCCTGATTTTCCCGCCTTCGACCGTGGCCGCCGCGACGTTGGCGATCTGTTCAATCTGTGGCGCGATGGTGTTATAGGCCAGGTCATAGAGCGCCCGCTCGTCGAGGTCGCCGCCCGCTGCCGTCACAATGGCGACGGGAATGTTGGACACGTCGAACTTGACGATGAACGGTTGCAGAATGCCGGGCGGCAGGCTGTTGAGAATCTGGGTGATGCGCTGCATCACTTCCATCTGTCCCACATTGATATCCGCGCCCCAGTTGAACCAGATCTGGACGGCGCCAATTCCTTGCTTGGCGAATGATTCGACGTGCTCGACGTTCGAGGCGGAACTGACGGCCTTTTCAATCGGGTAGACCACGCTCTGTTCGATATCGAGCGGGGGAGCGCCCTTGTAGATGACGCCGACAAAGGCGACCGGGACCTGAATATTGGGGAAGAGATCGACGGGCAGGCGTTCGAGCGAGGTGGCCCCCAGGATCACCATGGCCAGGGACAGCATCAGGATGCCGATGCGGTTACGAAGTGCGAGAAGCGTCAGCCACATAGCGAAGAATTAGGCGAGTTAGTTATTTGGCGACGTGGTCATTTCAGGATAATCAGGAAGTCACCAAATCACCAGATCACCAAGTCACCAGATCAAAACTGTCACAACGGTTGGACTTGCACGGGCGCGCCCTCGCTCACCAGATCTTTTCCGGAGACAATGAGTTGTTCGTCTCCGGTCAGCCCCTTCACGACCTCAACGCGGTTTTCCACACGGGCCCCCAATTCTACCGGAACCTGATGGGCTTTCCCGTCCTTGACGACGTACACATACTGAAAGTCTTCCAGGCGGCTCACCGCATCCAGCGGAATCTGAACTGCCTGCGGGTGCATGCCGACTAGGACCTCGACACGGGCGAACATGCCACCCTTCAGACGATGATCCTTGTTGGGGAGGTCGACCTCGACGGTCATCGTCCGAGTGGCGCGGTTCAACGCCTGCACGATGCGGGTGACCGTGCCCTCAAACACCTCGTTCGGATAGGCTTCGGCGCGAACATCCGCGCGCTGCCCGACCTTCACCAGGGGCACGTCTTTCTCCACGACCTCGATGAGGGTGCGAACGGTTTCGACGTCATGGACGCTTAAGATGCCGCGTGACATGGTGGAGGTACTGGCGGTCGTGCCGCTCACATAGGCGCCGGGATCGAGGTTGCGTTCCGCGATATACCCGGCAAACGGCGCGCGGATGTAAGAGTAGGCCAGGTTGGTTTCAGCTTGGGCCAATGCCACCGCCATCTGTTGAACCTGGGCGCGCAATGAATCCTGCATGGCCAGTGCCGCGTCACGGTTCACCTCGGCCGTATCCAGGTCCTGCTGAGACACGAACTGGTCCTTGATCAAGGCCTGCATACGATTCAGCGTGAGCGTGGCGTTGCGCACGGCTGCGTCCTGCTGGACGACCTTCGCCTTGGCGGACAGCAGATTGGCCTTCGCCTGGTTGACCGCATGGACGTAGTCGGTGTGATCGATTTCGACGAGCAGTTGATGGGCCTTCACCAAGTCGCCCTTGTCCACGTAAATCTTGGCGATATACCCGTCCACACGTGAGAACACGTTCACGAGTTGGTTGGGAATAAGGTCGGCCGTGTAGGTCAGCCGCACGTCCAGGTCTTGTTTGATGGGACTCATGGTGCCGACGGTGAGGATCCGGTTTTTTCGAGCGTCGGACTTGGCGCCGCTGCTGAGACGAAACACGATCAGCGCCATGACGGCAAAGAAGAGAATGATGCCCAGGATGACGATCGGATGTCGTGTGATGGGGTTACCGGACACGTGACGGCCCTCGCGGTTTGCTGGTGGCAGGACATGTCAGTCCATTCAGGAAGAGTTCCACATAGGTGGCCACAATGTCCTGGTGCGAGCAGTGCAGCGGCACCTCGAAGATTTCGTGAAGCAGGCGATGGTGGACGACCATGCCGATAAACGCTCGCGCGGCCAGCAGCGGATCGGTTTTCCGGAAGGCGCCTTCCTCAATCCTGGTCTGAATGTATCCGGCGAGATAATCGTAAAACACACGGTGTTGCTTGCCGAAAAACATGTCGGCCAATTCGTGGCCTTCCAGCGCGCTGAAGAGCAGCAACCGCAGCATCGTGGGGTCGGCGCCAGGGCGAATGCGATAGCCGGCGATGAGCGTAAAGACGCCGTGGTCGTCCCGCTTGCGGGCGACGTGCTCAACGGCGCTGAGGAGTTCGCTGAGTGGGGCTTTCTCAGCGAGGATCGCCGTGTACAGTGCTCGCTTGGTTGGAAAGTACTTGAACACCAGCGCTTCGCTGATGCCGGCGGCACGGGCGATTTCCTTGGTCGTGGTACCCTTGAAGCCCTTCGCAGCGAACAAGGCGGCGGCCGCAGAGATCAAGCTGGCCTGCCGATCGTGACTGGATGCACGAGGAGCTCTCCTGGTCGTGTTCATCGCAGGCCTATTCAGCAATCAAAGGTGAGTGAGTAGTCACTTACTATTAGGCTATCATGGGTCTGACAAGCCTGACAAGAAGCGCGACGCTTTCCAGCGACCGTCCGGAGTGGCTTCTTCGGCGTTCGGATCCGCTGCAATATCAGAGATGATCTGTCGATATCCTTCCTTTGTCTTGACGAGGTGAGGGCGTCATCATAGGTAGGAATAGGGATACGTTCTTGGAAGCGCTCGGGACGTGAGGGGGGATCGCCAAGGCTCATGCCTCCTTGCTCTCACGGGTTGCTGTTGAGCCGTCAATCAGCTATGGGGGTATGACCATGAAGTGTGGGATCTCCGTGAGAGCAGTGCTGATCGTTTTGTGGATCACTGCGACCCTCTCCGGATGCGGGAGACCGTCGGAGACAGGGCGGCAGTATGCCTATGTCACCAACGCGAAAGACGGCACGGTGTCGATGCTCAGTGTCGATCCTGGAACCGGCGCGCTGAAATTTCTCGGAACCGTCCCGGCGGGAACGACTCCTTCTGCCGCGGCGATCGATCAAGCGGGGCGCTTCCTGTTTGTGCCAAACGCGGGGTCCAACAACGTGTCGGTGTTTGCCATCAACCCGAAGACGGGGATGCTCACTCCCGTGCAAGGGGGCCCGATGCCGTCTGGGTGGGGGCCCGATGCGGTGTTGATGCCTGCATCGGAGCGGTTCGCCTATGTCGTGAACCGCCAGTCGAACAATGTGTCGGCCTTTGAAATCGGCGGGGCGTCGGGCCTTCTAATGGAAGTCACGGGCTCGCCCTTCCAACTCGCTGGCCTGAGGGGCGCCTACAAGGCTGCGTTGGACAGCAGCGGCCGTTTCGCCTATGTGAGCAGCTTGACCGAAGACCAGATCGCAGCCTTCGCCGTCGACGGAACGACCGGTACGTGGACGCCCCTCGAGGAAGCATCCTATCGTGTACCGCAACATCCCGGCACGATTGTCGTGCATCCTTCCGGGCGCTTTGCCTATGTGGCGAGCAATGGTGGTGTGTGGGCCTACCAAATCGATCGGGCCACTGGATCGTTACAGGGGATCGACGGGTCGCCCTTCCCGGGAGGTGGTGTCGGAACGCTGGTGAGTGAGCCATCGGGAAAATTCTTGGTGGGAGGGGCCTATACGAGCGTCGTGTTCCTCTATGAAGTTGATCTGATCAACGGGGGGTTGAAGGTGCTCGGTGGCCCATCGACGATTCTCAAGCCGATTTCGTCGATGGCCGTTGATGCCAGCGGCCGGTTTGTCTACGTCACCCACCTCGAGTCCGACCAGGTGTTTGTGTTCAAGCGTGAAGAGGGGAAGGGGCTCAAGCCGATTCCAGGGTCCCCGTTTGCCGTTATTAAGGGGGCAAGGTCTGCCGCCGCGAAACCAGTGAGCGGCGAGGCCTCGTTTACGTATGAGACGGGGGGGACATGGATAACCGTGACGCCTCGGTATCACTAGGGGCGAGGTGACGGTTCGTCGATGTTGCCTCTTCTGAATGTGGCCGTGTATGGCCGATGGGGCCCGCTACTGGGGCGGTCCTACCGCGTTCGCCTTGGGCGTTCTAGAAGGCTGACGGCGAGCTGCTTTCGTTGAACCTCCCGCGAAAGACCTGACTCTCAAAGAAGATGATGCCTTGGCTGGTCCGCACGTCGTAACGAAGGATGATCTCGCTGTCGGCGCCTTGCCAGTCGAAAACCTTGACGACGCCACCGGCGACCTGGCCGGGGGTGCGGTCCAACGGGCCGAATCGTTGTTGCAGAAAATCCAAGATGCGGTCGTGCGCCTCTTTGCCGCTATAACGCACTGTGACGCGGGCAAACCCTCCATCGATCGTGCTGAATCGCATGGAATCGACCGAGGTCGGTCCTAACGTCGGCGACATCCCTTTGATCTCATAGGTCTGCACCCGGCCGCCGTCTTCGACCTTCATGAACGTGTCGGATTCAGAGAAGGCCGCTCCCCAGGGAATGCCTTCAAAGCCATTCGAGTCATTGTGCATGGGGACGGCCAGAGCGGCGGCCACCGGAAGCCACGTGGCGATGACCACCAGCCGGGCGAGGACTACCCAAGGATTGCGAGAGATGGAGACCGTTCCGTGCATATTACTCCGCCGTGTCCGAGATTCGATCCTGGAATCGAGGCGCCAGGTTGCGGCTTTCAATGAACACAAATCCACGGTCCCGGTTGGCTTCATAGGTGAGGCTGATTTCCGTATCCGGTCCGCGCCAGGTATATTGCTGATTGAGCCCCCGCATCATCTGTCCGGGAAGCCGTTCGATCACGCCATACGAACGTTCGAGAAATTGCAGCACCTGCGAATGCGTTTGCGCGCCACGATAGCGAACGGTGACACGCGCGAACTGGGCATCGACCGTCGAGAGATGCACGCTCTCGACCGGGATGTCGGCATAGAGCGGCGGGCGATCGCGAAATTCGTAATCGGTGGTGTGTGAATTGGTGCGAGTGACGGTGAGTTCCGGAATGTCGGCGAGGGGCACGCCCCAGGGAAGCTGGTGAAACCCATGCGGATCGTTCGCCATGGTAATGGCGGACGCCGATTCGGCAGAGGCGGCCAGGAGCACACCGAGAGCCATAACGCGGCCGACCGAGCGGAGGGGTGACCATATCGAAGATGCGTAGGGCATAGCCTGTAGAAATCTCGTTCGGCACGCTACCATGGTTGTCGAGGTGACGGCAACTGTTCAGCGGCGTTCTTGTGAATGGAGGACCCCTTGGCTATAATGCGCCCTCTTGTGTGCAGTCATTCGGGCAATAGAGGTGGGGTTCATGATCGACAGCGACGTGTTTGTGCAAGCCCTCCAGGATATGGGCGTGAATTTTTTCACCGGCGTGCCCGATTCGATCCTGGGTGGGATCATTGAAGAACTGATGACGCGTAAAGTGTACACCCCTGCCGTGCGTGAAGATGAAGCGGTCGCCATGGCCGCGGGCGCCTATATGGCCGGGAAGATTCCTGCTGTGCTCATGCAAAATTCAGGGCTCGGCACGTCTCTGAATGCGCTCATTTCCCTGAACATGATGTATCGACAGCCCTGCATCTTGCTCGTGTCATGGCGGGGTTTCCAAGGCAACGATGCGCCGGAGCACCTCGTGATGGGCGAGACGATGCTGCCGTTGCTCGATACCATGAAAATTCCCCATCGTACCCTATCGGAACAGACCATGGCCGACGATTTTCGGTGGATGGGACAGACGTTTATGAAGCAGCGGGTTCCGCTGGCGCTCGTGATTAAGAAGGGCATCGTCAAGGGGTTGCATCCATGAGGCCGGAAGAAGGTACCATGCAGAGCCGGGCGCAGGCCATGGCGGCGCTGCTCGAATTGCTGACCGATCAGCCGGTCATCATCTGCAACGGATTTCC
>JACQHN010000132.1 GCA_016199015.1 Nitrospira defluvii | reverse complement strand
TGCGAGAAGCCCCGGCGGGCTTCGGTCTCGAACGCCTCGCGACGGCATTCACGAATAATCCGGGCTAGCCTGTGAGCCGAATTCATGCAATTTTCTTCGCGAGTGGCGCGACGGCCGACTCGATGAGCGGAATCGTTTTGTGCAGGTTGGCCAATTCGATGATCTGCCTGATCGTCGCCTGGGGATGTGCCAGCGAGAGTTTGCGCTTGTCGGCCACCAGTTGCCGATGTGTGATCATCAACAGCCCTAGCGCCGCGCTGTCCAGGAAAGGCACCTGTGCCAAGTCGACAATAACGTGTTCGACATTCTGGCTGGCGAGATTCTTGAGGGTGTCTTGGAACAGCTTGCGTTGGGTGTAGGTGAAGCTTCCCTCCAGCGTCAAGGTCGCAGTATTGTTGTGAATCTCTTCTGTAATGGTCATGGACGCTCCTTTTTTTCTGAGAGGTTACTGCATCACATACGCGACACATGAGTCAGAAGGGTCGACGGAATATCGACGAGTGACACGATAGTGTCGGCGGCGGCGAGCTTGATGGCCTCTTTCGGCATGCCGAAGACTGCACGTCCAGGCAGAGAGGCTAGAACCGGACATGGTAGAGACGAGCATGGGCTCGATGCTGACCATGCGTGCCCTCGCCATGAAGGGGGCGATTACCGCGCATCCATTGTCGGGAGAGATCAGGCCGCATGTGCGTGGCTGCTCCGCCTGGGTGCTCGAATATTCCACGGCTTAACCCTTGAACCACACAAAGAGCATCAGATACACCACATAGGCCGTCACCATGGTTCCAGTGAACGTCCCTATCAGCACATGTCCGATCCGGCGGTGGGTGGTCATGCCGGCAGCCATCGCCCCCACACTCCCGTATCGCAGGCGATGGAGTCCCATGTACAAATTGTAGGCGCCCAATCCGATGGTGGTGACTGCGAGCAGCATGTGTGTGGTGAACACCGGGACATACATCGACCAGTATTGGCTTTCGGTGCCTTGGAACGATTCACGGCCGAAGAGCACTTGTTTGAGAACATAGGCGACCAGCCAAATCCCGACGATCGTGCAGCCGACAATCATCCGGCGCGAATGGTGAGAGACATCGTGGGACCTGGCGGCCCGAACCCCTGCCAAGACGACAAGGTAGGCGACCGTCACGCTGAAGAGCACTAGGTACCAGAGGATCGTCTTGAGGTCCATGTTCCTTCCTCCGGCCAAGAGTCGAATCGACCAGAGATGTTCCGCCCGATCCGAAGCACGCACTCACCCGGCGCTGTATCGGTTTGCGCGCATTGATTCTTGAGTGTGATAGCTGCAAGGGCGGAGCGGGAGGAGAAACCACGGCGGGGTGGCCAACGCTGCGAGCGGGGTAGGCAGAAACTGCCCACCCCGCTCGCACAAAGGCAACAGTTTCTTGCGATCGTCATCCTTCCCGCGCCGGTCCAGGCGATTGCCTCCTCCCCCGCCGACCAGCCCCGGTGTACTGGCTACGGGCCGAGTATCGAACTCCTTGCGGAGCAGGCGCCGTAGCAGCAAGCCTGTGGCAGTCCTGCGCCCGTAAGGGCGTACTCGAAGAATCTCGAAATGGAGATGGTTCACCAGGCGGCAAATCTATCCTGATCCGTGGCTATCAGGGAAGTCGTGCCGGAGGGCTCTCTTTGGGGAGCAAGGAATCGAGTGTGTCCTCATTGGCGGCTTTCTCAAGAATGATAATTTCAACTCTTCGGTTCTTCGTCCGCCCTTCAGGAGTATCATTGCTCGCCACGGGCTTGGCGTCTGCCCGGCCGGTGGCGGAGAGGTGCGTAATCGGCACGCCATAGAGTTCGGAGAAAATTCTGACGACCATGACGGCACGCCCCGCCGACAGCTCCCAGTTGGAAGGAAATTGCGCCGTTCGAATCGGCACGTTGTCCGTATGACCCAGAATACGGATGTGGCGGTCCATTTCGATCAGGATCTCGGAGAGTGCTTTCAGGAACGGCAATGCTTCCGAACGCACCCGCGCCTCTCCGCTTTGAAAGAGAATGGATTCCGGCAGGGAAATCATGATGGTGCCATGGCCGGTTTCTACGATCTTGACCTCCGAGATGTCCCCTTTGAGATTTGGGTTGATCCTGGTCATGATTTCCCGCATCCGACGAATGACGGGATCGCTGCTACTGACGGCCTCGGACGGGATCACTTTCGGTTTCGCGTCGCCGATCGTGAAAGGAAGACGGCTGGATGGAATGCTGTTGACGGGATTCAGCGCGGCCTTGATGGACTCGCTCACGGTTCGATACTTGCCTTCGTTTACGGACGACACCGAATACATCACGACGAAAAAGGCGAACAACAACGTGATGAAATCAGCATAAGACACCAACCAGCGTTCGTGGTTTTCGTGTTCTTCGTGTTTTTTCTTCGCCATCGAAAAACCGTGATTCGCATCTCGTGAAACGTGACGCGTCCGTATCCGGAAACAAGATTCGCTTCACGAATGACGAGCGGCGTTACTTCTTGTCGTCCTTCGTTCGCTCGTGCGGAGACAGGTAACTTTCCAGCTTTTCCTGCAGCAGTCTGGGGTTTTCCCCCTGCGCCAGCCCGACGAGTCCCAGAATCACCATCGTCCGTAAGCCGGCCTCTTCCTTCAGTTTGAACTTCA
This sequence comes from Nitrospira defluvii, assembly GCA_016199015.1. Classification (GTDB taxonomy): domain Bacteria; phylum Nitrospirota; class Nitrospiria; order Nitrospirales; family Nitrospiraceae; genus Nitrospira_A; species Nitrospira_A defluvii_B. Next base: position 4,066 of record JACQHN010000132.1, on the reverse strand, counting down.
TCTTGTTGGCAATCGGCAGGAAGAAAAGATTGGCCGCCCCGACGCCGTAGACGGTGGCGACGAACGCCACGGCAATTCCTCCGCCAAGCTTGGATGGGTCGGCGAGATTTTCCATCACATGGATCAAGCCGAGCACGGCACCCAAGATCCCGACCGTCGGCGCATACCCCCCGGCGGCTTCCCAGACCTTGGCTGCGTGAACCCCTTCTTCTTCATGGTGCTCAACTTCGATCTCTAATATTTCTTGTAGGATTTTAGGGTCGGTCCCGTCGACGATCAACTGCACTCCTTTTTTGAAAAACGGATCGTGCAAGTCCTTCAATTTGCCTTCGAGCGCGAGCAGGCCTTGCTTTCGCGACACGTTGGCTAGATCCAGAATCTGGGTGATCGTGCCTTTGACGTCGTGGGGAGGATTGGTCAGCGCGAGTGTGACGGAGGTAATAGATTTGATCACGACCGAAAGCGGATTTTGCACGCAACAGGCCCCGATCGTCCCGCCCATGACGATGATAAAAGCCGTCAATTGGAGCACCGACCCGATGTGTCCGCCTTCGAGGGCCTGGCCTCCGAGGATGGATCCGATTGCAATGACGACGCCCAGTATAGTGGCTATATCCACGGTTCATTCACCTCGCAACCACAGACGATCTTTATTCCCTCAAAAGTAACACCGTAGGCCGGATTGGTGGGCTTGCGCCTGCCGGAAACACTCTGGTAGCGTGCACCAGAATCACAATCGTCTCGCATGGAGGTGCTCTTGTGGGTCCTGCCGATAGTTTGATGCTCGATGCCAAACAGGCCATTCTCGATGAGCAGCATCGGAAGTTTCAGGTCCTACAGCAGGAAGGTCGCTGGCCGGAAGCCATGCAACAGTTTCATGTCACCCTGAGCTGCGCCTCGGACGTGTTGACGGAATCGTTACAGCTGCTTGAACGAGTCCTCGATGCTCAGAACCGCCGCGGCTCCTCCCCGCCAGACCCTTCCGACTCTTAGAGTTCGTAACGTGTTCCTGGGACGGTGACAGGGCTTTCGTCACTTCCCCTTGCCCGCGCGGCCATGCGAACGTTCAAGGTTTTGGGTATGGCCTGCCATGTTTGGCCGCATCGCACTTCCACCATCCGCAGATCTCATCCGCTGTATGAGTCAGCCTGCTAGGCTGCTTCTCGGGCAAGGAGCAGTCGGCTCAAATCCACTAGGATGAGAAGTCGGTCATCAATACGTCCTACGCCTTGTGTGAATTCCGCTCCGGCCATGGTGCCGACCGAGGGCGGAGGCTCGATGGCGCTTCTGGGTACGCGCAGGACTTCTTCCACCGAGTCCACGATCAACCCGACCAAGCGCGCCTGCACGGACACCACCACAATACGCGTGTGGGTCGTCTGTTGGGCCCCTGCAAGGCCGAAGAGCTTCCGTAAATCCAGCACTGGAATAATACGGCCTCGCAGGTTGATGACGCCTTCCACATAGGGCGGCGTCTTTGGGACTCGCGTGACCTCAACGATCCGGTTGATTTCCTGGACACTCAGGACATCGACCGCGAATTCTTCACTCCCGATCAGGCAGATGACGAACTGCAGGAGATCGCCACCCGTCTTTTCGCCCAGGCGGTCCGCAGGATTTTCTGCGGCCGCCTGGTAGTGAGATTTCACCTGTTGTTCCGTGGCACTCATGCTGGGCTCCTTCTCGTGGTTGGGTTCTTAGATCTTGAATCCACCCACGATCCCCTGCAGCTCGACCGCCAGCTGACTCAAATCTTGACTGGCCTTCGCGGACTCATGTGCTCCCGACGAAGACTCTTTCGTCACCTTGGCGACGTTCTCAATGTCGCTTGCAATCTGCTGGGTCGCGACCGATTGCTCTTCCGAGGCCACGGCGATCTGCCGGATCATGTCTGCGCTTTCCGAGACCATGCGCACGATCTGGGACAGGGCTTCGCCGGTCTTATTGACCAGATCGACACCGGCCGTGACCTTCTGCGTACCCTGTTGCATCGAGTCGACGGCTCCCCGCGTGTCCTGCTGGATCTGGCGGATCATATCGCCGATTTCTTTCGTGGCTTTGGTCGTCCGCTCGGCGAGTTTCCGGACTTCATCCGCCACCACGGCAAATCCCCGGCCCTGTTCACCGGCACGGGCCGCTTCGATCGCGGCGTTCAAGGCCAGCAAGTTGGTCTGATCGGCAATATCTTCGATCGTGCGCACGATCTCGCCGATTTGATCGGACGACTTGCCGAGGTCAGAGATGATCGTCGCCGAATTCGAGACGGCTTCGGACAACTGCTGCATGCCGGAGATGGTGCTCGACACCACCGTCCCGCCCTCTTGAGCGGTCTTGACGGTATCCTGCGCCAGACTGGCGGCTTTGCCGGAGTTCTGGGCCACTTGACCGACGGTGGCATTCATCTCTTCCACCGCGGCGGCGGTCTGTGAGGCCCGTGATGTCAGCGTATCGGTGCCCTTCGAAATTTCCTCGGCGGTCGCGGACAACTCGACCGAGGCGGAAGCCACTTTGTCCGTGACATGCGCGACTTTCTTGATCATCTGCTGCAACTTCTCGATGAACTCGTTGAAGTAGCCGCCCATGTGTGCAATTTCGTCGTTGCCGTCAGAGGGCACACGTTTGGTGAGATCGCCCTCGCCCTTGGCAATGTCTCGGGAAATGTCGCTCATTTTCGCCAATGGCTTCAGCACGATGTTGCGGAGCAAGAAGTACGTGACCAACATAATGATGACGACCATGCCTGCCATCAGGCCTCCGGTTTGCCACATGGATCGGTTTGACAGTGCCACGGCTTCTGCCATCGGCAGTGAAAGGCTCAACATGCCTAAGGTATCGCCGACCTGGCTGTTGGTATGGCAGCTCAGACAGGCAGTCGATGTGACCTTATCGGCAATGGCGCGACGGAAGGTTTGAACCCCATTGACGTCGTCACGGCGGGAATAGTGGTCCGCGCCGGCCATGATGGCCCTGATCGCTTCATTTTCGAAATTATCCTTGGGGGTATTCGCCGCATTCATCGGATTCTGGCTGACCAAGCGGACGCTGTACAGCCCCGTTCGCGTGGCTTCTTCGCCCATTTCTCGGACCGCCGTCGCGGGGAAAGGAATAGCATCGGGAACAGCCGTATGATCTTTGAGGACCTGGATCTCTCCGGCGGCTTTCGATTTCTTGATCTTGGCCACATAGTTCTGCGTGATATAGGCCCGGCCGATCATGATCTGCGTGCTGATCACGTTACTGCGCCCACCGAGCATCGTGTCCATTTTGGTTTCTTCCTGTTGGTACAAGACCACGAGACCGAGCGTGATCACCAGCAGGGCCGCAGCAGAAATTGTTAGGATGAACTTGGGCCCAATAGTCATCGACTTCATCATGCTCCCCATAACGCCTCCTACCCTCTCCATTGTGAACGATTGAGTGGACGGTCCCTGTCACACCATATTCATGATTTCGCCGATCACTTTCGATAACGACACCACCTTGTCGGCACACCCGGCTTCGACGACGGCTTTTGGCATGCCGTACACGACACTCGACGCTTCATCTTGCGCCACGGTTCGACCCTTCGCTGCTTTGATCGCTTTCATACCTTCCAACCCGTCATGTCCCATCCCGGTTAAGATCACACCGATACTGCGCTCTCCATACAGAGCCGCCACCGATTGGAGCATGATGTCAGCGGACGGTGCGTGAGGGTGGTTTTCGACATTGGGAGACAACTTGACCACCGAGCTGGTGATGGTTTTCTTGACGATTCGAAACTGCATGCCACCTGGGGCGACGAGCACGCGGCCCGGTTTGACTTCGTCTCCTTCGACGGCTTCATGCACGTCCAGCGCACAGAGGTTGTTCAGTCGTTCGGCAAACGTCTTGGTAAACGATTTCGGCATGTGTTGGACGATGACGATACCGGCCGGACAATCGGCGGGAATCATCGGCATGATTTCGAACAAAGCCTGCGGGCCCCCCGTCGAACATCCGATGGCGATCAGTTTCGTACCGCGGGTGACACTCACGGCGAAGCTGCTGAGCGCCTTGCCCGGCATGGCGGCCGTCTTTGCCGGCC
>JACQHN010000131.1 GCA_016199015.1 Nitrospira defluvii | reverse complement strand
CGTGCATTGCAAGACCTGCGTGATCAAAGATCCCATCGATGTGCTGAGTACGGATCACGTACAGAATATTTCCTGGCGGGCTCCTGCTGAAGGTGGACCGCGGTATCAGGGGCTGTAGGGGTCAGGCCCCCTTCCCCGCGCCTCGCGTGGGGCCTGACCCCTTTCTGCAAGCATATGAAGATCGTCGTCTGCGTCAAACAAGTCCCGGCAACTGAGTCCAAGCTCAGGATCAGTAAGAATGGAACTGAGATTGAGCGAGCGGGGCTCAGCTTTATTCTGAATCCCTACGACGAATTTGCCGTGGAAGAAGCCTTGCAGATCAAAGAACGGCTCGGACATGGGGAGGTAACCGTGCTCTCCATGCGCTCGCATGGGGCGCAGAAACCGGAAGAAGCCCTGCGGACTTGCCTGGCCATGGGAGCGGACAAAGCTGTTCTGCTCAGCGACCCCGCCTTCGAGGGCGGCGACAGCTACACCACTGCGCTGGTACTAGCTGAATCGCTCCGGCGTCTGACCTTTGATCTGCTCCTGTTCGGCAAACAAGCGGTGGATGATGACGCCGGCGCGGTTGGGATCCAAGTGGCTGAGCTACTCGGCATCCCGCACGTCGCGGTGGTGAACAAGCTGGAAGTGAATGTAGCCACTCGGACGATTCTCGCTCATCGGCAGATTGAGGGCGGGATCGAAGCGGTGGAGGCGCCGCTGCCGTCGCTGATCACTTGTCAGAAAGGCCTGAACGAGCCGCGCTACCCGTCGCTTCCCGGCATCATGAAAGCCAAGCAGAAACCGCTGGAGACCTGGAACCGGGAGATGGTCGGCTTAGAGTCAGAAACAGTCGGCGCTGCCGGCGCGAAGCTCAAAGTGGTGCGCGTGGAACTCCCGCCGGCGAGACCGGCTGGGCGAATGATTCCCGGCGATGTCGCCGCCGCGGTCAAAGAACTCGTGCGGCTGCTCCATGAAGAGGCGAACGCGATCTAAGAATTGGGTGATCTGATGATTGGGTGATTGCTCAGAGAGCGACGTCGAGAGCGCTCCGGCGGCCCCTCAATTACTCAATCGTCACATCATCAAATCGAACTTGCCTATGAATCCTATACTGGTCTTCTGTGAGCAGCGAGATGGGCGCCTTAAAAAGGTGGGGCTTGAAGCCTTGGGTGAGGCATGCCGTCTGACCAAGCCGTTGGAGCGAGAGATCATTGCTGTCGTGATCGGCTCGTCCGTGAGCGCGCTTGCACAAGAACCGGCACGTCATGGCGCTTCCCGTGTCTTGGTCGCTGAAGACCCGACACTCGCCTATTACTCATCGGAGATCTACAGCACAATCCTAACAGAGGTCGCCATACGGCTTCAGCCGGTCGCCATTGTGATGGGCGCCACCGCAATGGGCAAGGATCTCGCTCCCAAACTGGCGGCGAGACTCACGAGCGCGTTGATTCAGGACTGTGTGGCGCTGGAGATGGACACCGACGGCTCTCTGCTCGCCACCCGTCCGATGTACGGAGGGAAACTGCACGCAGTCGTGAAGGCGAAGAATCCGCTGATGCAGATCGTGACGGTCCGCCCGAACGTGTTCTCGCCGTTAGAGCCTCAGCCAGCGTCAGACATTCTTGTTGAAAGACTCACCATCGCAGTCAACGGGACTCGACCGATCGCGAGGGTTCGCGAAACACACAAGACGGCGGGAGGCAGAAAAGAATTAACCGAGGCCTCGATCATTGTTTCGGGAGGACGAGGCCTCAAAGGACCGGAGCACTTCACGCTGATCGAGGAACTCGCCGCGGCACTGGGCGCGGCCGTGGGCGCGTCGCGCGCCGCTGTGGACGCCGGCTGGAAGCCGCATTCCTATCAAGTGGGGTTGACGGGCAAAACCGTCTCTCCCCAACTCTACATCGCCTGCGGCATTTCGGGAGCGATTCAACACCAGGCCGGCATGTCTTCAGCGCGCACGATCGTGGCGATCAACAACAATCCCAACGCGCCGATCTTCAAGCTCGCCAGCTACGGCATCATCGGCGACCTGTTTGAAGTGGTTCCGTTGCTCACAGAAGAAGTGAAGAAACTGAAAACAGGTTGATCGGTTCGTCGGGGAAGCTGAACATGTTCCGGGAGTCGTTTTTCGCGCATGCCTTTCCGCTCTCAGCGGCCAGCTTTCAGCACTCAGCCTTCGGAATCTGCCTGATAGCTGATGCCTGAACGCTGTCTCTTATGTAAACGCTCTTATCCCTAACAGATGGGAACCGATCAGCAATTTCTGAATCTGCGACGTGCCTTCGTAGATCGTGGCCACCTTGGCGTCACGATAATAGCGGGCGACCGGCGCTTCTTCTGAATACCCATAGGCTCCGAAGATTTGCACCGCATCGGTTGCTGCGCGCACCGCCGCCTCGGAGGCGAAGTATTTGGCAATGGAGGTCTCGACGGTGTGGGGAAGTCCATGGTCCTTGAGATGGCCGGCGCGGAAGACCAGCAACCGTGCTGCGTCCAGATCCACCGCCATGCGGGCGATCATGTCTTGAACCAGTTGGAAACTTCCGATGGGCCGGCCGAACTGCTTGCGCGTCTTGGCGTACTCCGTGCAGGCATCAAGGCACCCCTGAATGATCCCCACGCAACCGGCTGCCACGCTGTATCGCCCATTGTCGAGCGCGGACATCGCGACTTTGAAACCGTGGCCGCTCGGCCCAAGCAGGGCCGAATCCGGTACTGTGCAGTCCTCAAAAATCAACTCGCCTGTGTCCGATGCGCGAAGGCCGAGCTTCTCGGTGATGGGGTGTGTCGAGAACCCGCGGGAGCCCTTCTCGACCAGGAAAGCGGCGATCCCGTCGTGGCCTTTGCCGGGGTCGGTCTGAGCAAAGACCAGGGCAAGACCAGCGACTGTCGCATTCGAGATCCAGGTCTTCGTGCCGTTGAGCACCCAGCGATCGCCGCGTTTGATGGCGGTGGTTTCCATGCCGGACGGATCGCTCCCCGCATTCGGTTCTGTGAGTCCGAAGCAACCCAGGAGACGGCCGGCGCAGAGCTCTGGGAGGTACCGACGTTTCTGTTCTTCGGTCCCCCATCGCACCAGGCTCAGGGCAACCAGCGAGACTTGCACCGACAAGGTTGTGCGAAGCGACGAGTCGGCCCGCCCCACCTCTTCGGTAATGATGGCATGGCTGATGTAGTCCAACCCTGAACCGCCGTATTCCTTTGGGATCGGCCCTCCGAGGAACCCCATTGCCGCCATGCGATTCACGAGCTCGCGCGGAAACCGTCCGGCTCGATCGTTCCCTGCGGCGACCGGCATGATTTCTTGCTCGGCAAACCGCCGCACCGTGTCTCGGATTAGTCGTTGCTCGTCAGTGGGATCGAAGTCCATGAATCTCCTTTGCAACGGCGAGAGGTGGAAGGCTACCTTCCTTACCCATAGGCTCTCGCCCCTAACCCCTGGCCCGATTTAAACCGCTTCATCCGGAACAGGTCTTCTCGCTCACGCTCTTCGAGGGTCTGTCGAATCTTCCGGACCTCTCGGGTCAGAGCGGGGATCATCACTTCATTGAGGGCGTTGATCCGGCGCGTTACTTTCTTGATCTCAGTTCCGAGCTTCTTCAGCCGCAACTCCACCGAGACGCTGCGCAGGATCAATTCCAGTACTTGTTCGAACCGCCGCGCTGTTTCGTCAATGTGCGTGGACACTCCTGACGTGGCATACCCTCGATCATCCAACGCCCGAAGCACCGGAGCGTAGTGGACTTCCGGAAACCGGACGCCCCACACATTGCGTTCGGTCAGTTCGATCGGCAAATTCCGTTTCGCCGCATAGCCTGCTGATCGGAGCGAGGCTCGACCTTCCATGCCAAGTGCGAGAGTCAGCGTCGTGAGGGCCTGTCCCATGACGTGTTCCATCTGCCCCCGGCTTTCCGCCACGCGGTCCATGACGGCGAAGAATTCACGCACCAGCGCCTCACGCTTGCTGCGCAACAGCTCCAGCCCTCGCTGAGCGACTTCCACTTGGCGCTTCAGGAGCAGCAGATTCATCCGTGTGCGGCCGACCGTTTCCATCGTATCTTGTATCTCGTTGTTCGTATCTCGCTATAGGCCGTCGCTGGTATCTCGTCTCTCGCATCTCGCAAGCGAACGACGCTTCACGAGATACGCTTCACGTCCCGTAATATCGGTCAATCAACTCCGGCTTTACCCTTGTCAGTCGCTCTTTGGGAAGGTAGCGCAGGAATTGCCATCCGAGGTCCAAGGTCTCTTCAATCTCACGATTGTGCGCTCCTTGATTCACGAACTCCTGCTCAAAGTCCTGGGCGAGCTTCAAGAAACGCTTATCGGAATCGCTCAGACCATCCTCCCCTACGATTGCGGCGAGACGCCGGATGTCTCGTCCATGTGCATAGAGGGCGTAGAGTTGATCGGCCACGGCTCGATGGTCGTCGCGTGTCTTGCCGGGGCCGATCCCGAGGTTCATGAGCCGCGAGAGACAAGGCAGCACATCGATGGGAGGAAAGATGCCTTTGCGGTGCAGCTCCCGGGACAACACAATCTGGCCCTCCGTGATGTACCCGGTCAGATCAGGGATCGGGTGTGTGATATCGTCATCCGGCATGGTGACGATCGGCAACTGGGTAATTGAGCCGGACTTGCCCTTGATCCGTCCGGCCCGCTCATAAATCGAGGCCAAGTCAGAATACATATAGCCTGGATAGCCACGCCGACCGGGGATCTCCTCACGGGCCGTGGCGATCTGGCGAAGCGCTTCACAATACGCGGTCATGTCGGTCAGAATCACCAGCACGTGGCGTCCTAGCGTGAAGGCAAGGTACTCAGCCGCAGTCAGGGCATACCGTGGGGTCAGGAGCCGCTCGATCGTTGGATCATCGGCAAGGTTCATGAAGACGACCGCATGCTCCATCACTCCGCCGCGTTCGAACTCGCCAAGAAAAAAGGAGGCCTCACGGAATGTGATCCCCATCGCCGCAAACACGATCGCGAAGGGACTGGCTCCACGGGGACTGGCTCCGGCGTAGCCGGTGCCTGTCCCGGTTCCCTCCCGCGGCTGTCCCCCTTCCGACGAGACGGGGACATCCGACGAGACGGGGACAGGCACCGCCGCAGACGGCGGAGCCAGTCCCCGCACCGTCGCCTGGCGTAGGATCTGAGCCGCCAATTCCTTCGCCGGAAGACCGGCGCCGGAGAAAATGGGCAGCTTTTGCCCGCGCACCAGCGTGTTGAGTCCATCGAT
>JACQHN010000118.1 GCA_016199015.1 Nitrospira defluvii | reverse complement strand
GTCAATGTCGGACAGGCTCCTAGGGAGTTGCAGTGCCCCCGCCCTGCAGCGGGGAGGGCCAGCCTTCTGAGGAATAGGATTATGGTCCACTGATTGAGTATCGTCGGCGTTTGTGTCGCGCCGCCGCTGGGATGGCCTACGTAGTCAGGGTGGAGATCAAGACCGGCTGGCGGCGGGTGATCGAGTATCTGCTGAGTCCGTTACTGAAGTCGATGTCGGAGAGTTTGAGGGAGAGATAGGAAGCCTGAAATGGAACTATGCTGCGCAATAAACCTTCAGGAAGAGGGTTAGTCATGAGGATGAGGTATGAGCAAATTGTCAGGGGCATTGTCGTTGTAGGGTTCTTGCTTGTCACGATGATAGCAACCAGCGACGCGGGGCTATTGGGGAAAGAAGAGACGCCGGGAGAGCGATTTCGGAAGGCCGTTGAGAAGGTTAGACAGACTTGTGAAAGCCGGAAGCTGGCTCCGGGAGAAGTGTGCGGGGAGGTAGCCAAGCTCAAGCCGGCTGATCCCTTGGCGACCGAGGAGGGCCGTTTCGCCCACTCGATCAAGATCCCGAATCCCGTGCCGGAGGATAGCGGCTACAAGCCGGGGATGACGAGTCAGGAATACTTTGACCATTTGTGCAAGACCGAAGCTGGGGAGTTCATCTACAAGACGGTGGAGAATGTGGAAGGGATCTACCAGATGCGCCCTCGCCCAACAGTTACTAATGAGTCAAATCATCTATACGCTCTCGAAGATCCTTACGGCGGGCCTGAGGGAAGTATTGAACCCGAGTATACGTTTGTTGGTCCTAGACTGTATGAATTTTTTGAATCACCAGATTTGACAAGAATGGAGCCAGTTTGGAAGAGACAATACTATCACCAATCGTATTTCGAAAATCCGACCCTGGGCTCCAAGGTGGCAAAGTATGTCGGCTATGACGGACGCGATCTCAAGACCATGCATAAGGAGTATGGGCAAGTTCGCAAGAGTCGGTATGGGTACACATGGCGTGGAATCATGCGCCCTCATGACAGAGAGCTTGGGATTGGTGGCGCTGAACTTATTGTCTTGGATCTGCAATCAAATGAGGTTCTTGGGGTTCATAGAGGTTTCGCAAGGTTCGAAGTTGATGAGCGGTTTGGCATCTCTGGATTTCAATGGGGAAAAGCATGTCCGCGTCATCCATCACAAATGGAGGGCGCTCGGTTCACGTTCTTGCTGAGGGTTCTTAAGCCTGCAATCTTTTGGACGAATGAGGGAAGTTCCCATGTCACAAAGTAACCTTAGTGCGTGGTTGCAGTTTGCATTTCAGCAAATGGCTGCAGAAAGCTATCTCGATGGGATCGGTTCTAGCAATACCGCGGAACTGATACGCCGACTAAAGTTTGGCAATAACAATCAATCAGTTCTTGGTATTGACCCGAATCCTGACTTGAATCCCAACCTCAGCGGGGCGACGCGCTTCACAGATGTTCAAGCAGTATTGTTTAGCCAACGTTATAAAATCGTCGACCATCACGCCAATGACGCCACAGGGTTCAGTGCTACCCTGATGAAGGACCTCAAAGATCCGACTGGCAAGACCTATACCCTTTCCTTCCGTAGCGTGGAGTACCAAAAGCAAAGCGATGGCGGTGACTGGGAACGAGATGGGCTGCCAGGGGCGGCGGGAGAGATAGCCGGAACAGGATTCTCGCTTGCCCAGCTCGTTAGTATGGAGCGGTACTATCGGGAACTAAAAGCCAATCCAAACATGCTTCCGCCCGGGGCGATCCTCAACGTGACGGGCTACTCGCTCGAGGGACACCTTGCGACGGTGTTTACCGAACTGCATGCGAGCGAGATTAATCACACCTACACCTTCAATGGAGCAGGGAGAGGGCATCTCAATGGGGGAACGCCCGGCCTGCCCGAGGCCGAGCGAATCCGTCAGATGCTGGAGTTTACAGAGGCTCAGATTTTGAATTGGGATCCCGCGGGTGAGGTGTTCCTCAGTGGAAACGGTGGGAATATCTATGCTGAACAATGGTATCAGGGGATTCGAGGCCAGACAGTTTTTACGTTTCGGCCCACAAGTTCATTCCTGCCGCCAGGTGAAGTTGGCATCGGTCTAGCTTTCGACAAAATTACGCAGCTAGTTGGACAGGCTACACACAATGACCAGCCGTATGTCGCGAATTCAGGGGTGCACGCTACGCCAATCTCCATTTTCATCGAGGACCAACCCGACATTGATGGGTTGGGTGGACTGTTTGACCAAGCGGGTAGTTTCGGCACCACACACAGCATCACGCTCCTGGTGGATTCATTAGCCCTCACAGAGCGGATACAGGCCATAACCCCCACGCTCACGCGCGAGGTCATTGAGCGCATATATGCCGCATCGTCTAGTCTTACTGGGTCGGGGTTCGTTGGGGTGTCTGGGCTGGCAGAGGGGAATTCGCTAGAGAAGACGGTGGATGCCTTACGGAAGATCTTTGACCCAAACGCCACGCCCACTCCCTTTGGCCGGCAGACCAACGATTTTGGCCAACTGACGTTTCGAAATCAGTTCTATACGAACCTGGAAGAATTGCAAGGCAAGAGCGCACAGATCGTCAGTCTTGTCGATCTGAGTTCGAGCGAGGTCTTTGCAGCGGCAAAAACCACGACATCTGAAGGGTTAGCCTACCGCTACGCGCTCCGTGAGCTGAATCCGTTTGTCGTGACCGGCATCGACTATGAGGCCCTCCACGATCAGGATCACTCGCTCAATCTCTACGACGCCACTGCCGGTACAGATGGTTGGACACAGGTAGCCTTAAGCGACCGGGCGGAACTCTTGGCGGAGAAATTGCACTTCAATCAGACAGATGGAACTCCCGTGAGTCCTACATTGTTTGTCGATGAAACGACGTTCTTCAACAACGGACGTGGCGCGACTGCGCGGGAGGCGGTGATTTTTGGTGATGCCGAAGCCCGTGAATACTTAGGGCGACAAGGCAATGATCATCTTTACGGGGGGGCCGGTAACGACTTGATCCATGGGGCGGCAGGTCGAGACTATCTCGAAGGCAATGGAGATGACGATCAGCTTTTTGGCGAAGGAGACAACGATATTCTTCTCGGACAACAGGGCAAGGATCGGCTGGATGGTGGGAGCGGCGCCGATCGCATGAGTGGAGGTGCCGAGGATGACACCTATATCGTGGACAACGCCGGGGATGTCGTGACCGAATTCACTGGTGGTGGAAATGATGAGGTGTACGCCTCCGTGAACTATGATCTCACGCCTCACGTGGAGAGCCTCTTTCTCACTGGAACCGGCAACACGTCAGGCACTGGCAACGATCTGGACAACCACATCACAGGGAATGCCGGCAATAATCGCTTGGCGGGGAAGGGTGGAACCGATCTCCTCGAAGGCGGCATCGGCTTCGATACCTACATCTACAACGCCGGCGATGGGCTGGATCGCATCGAGGATAGCGATGCGCAGGGGCAAATCATTTTTGACGACCACCTGTTGCAAGGAGGCATTCGTCGCGTTGGTGATGCCGCCAATACCTATACCAGTCTTGATGGCCGAACCACCTACGTGATGTCCAATACCGATCTCATCGTGAACGGCGTCCTCATCGTCAACGAGAACTTTCAGAGCGGGCAGATGGGGATTCAGCTGGTCGCGACGATTAGGAACATCAACCGATGTGAACTAAGAAAGGCGGCCTGACGATGGGGTTCTTCATTCTTTTAGGATTGATCGCATATGTCGTGGTGGCGAAGTTCATCGTCAGCGCGATTGGACAGTATAG
>JACQHN010000111.1 GCA_016199015.1 Nitrospira defluvii | reverse complement strand
GATCATGCCGCCGACGCCGATCTTGTCTTTGGCCAGCTCAAGCTTGGCGTAACCCTTCAACGCATTGACTAAATCCCACCCATAAAGATTCAACACAATGAGCGTCGGATGCTTGTCCTTCGCCGCCGTCAACGCCGAGGCAAAATCCGTTGAACCGAACGGCATCAGGGTCTCGCCCACGAATTCAACTCCATGACTCTGAGCGGCAGCGACCATAGCCTGCGCGGCCGATTTGCCGTCCAAAGAGCTCGTCGTGAGCATGTACCAGCGGGTGCCGTAGGCCTTCACCAGATGTGGAACCACCGCCTGTGCCAGCATCGAAGCATTGGGCATGAACACGAATGTGTGTGAGTTGCAGGCCGCCCCGGTCAGCTCAGGGAGAGGAGCCCCGGTAACCATGAACAACTTATTCTCCTGCTTCGCCAGAGCGCTGACGGCTAGAGCACAGTCACCGTTGAACGTTCCCATGAGGACATCGATGCGGTCTTCCTTGATAAACTTGGTGGCGACTGTCACGGCCTGTTCGGGGGTAGAAGCATCATCGGCTTCGAGAATGACCACCGGACGTCCCAACACCCCGCCTCGTTTATTGAAAAGATCCACAGCCACATTCGCCCCATGCACATCATGGATTGAGGACGTCTTGTAGGGGCCCGACAACGGATCGAGAATCCCGATCTTGATCGGCTCCCCCGCGTAGACAACCGACCCCTTGCCTGTCAGCCCAAGGACATGGTTGGCCAGATCGCTACACGCCAGCGCCCCGCCGGCCATGGCCGACAATTGCAAGAAACGTCTGCGTGAAATATGACTCATGGTCTTGGGCTCCTTCGTTGTGATGCACGCTCTGCATCGGCCGTCAGGAAGATGGCAAGTGCCGGGTGATTCTGGAACGCGCTCTCTCTTAGCAGAGTCGTCTATGTTTTGACAGACTGCAGCTGTGACTCGAGCTCGGCGAGCCTTGCTCTGAACGGACGGGCTAGCTCTTCCACCTCTGTCAGCGAATACCGTGGCGTGATGTGCTTGGCACAGTTCCAGTCAAAGGAGACGACATCGATGAATACCAGACGTTCCACACTCGGCCGCATCTTCGGATCAGTGACCTGCGTGGTCAGTTCGGGATGAACTCGGGCATCTTCCACGCGAGCATGACCAGGAATCTTCAGCCGCTCACGGCTCTTGTAGTCCATCAGAAACAATGCCACCCGGTCGTTCACTGAAACGTTGCCGGTGCTCAACAGCTGTCGATTCCCCTTGTAGTCGGCGAAGGCCAGCGTCATCTCATTAATCACCCGCAAAAATCCCGAAGGTCCGCCGCGATGCTGAATGTACGGCCACCCGCTTTCGCTGATTGAACCCAAGCAGAAGATATCCCGAGCCGCAATGAATTCAGCCTCTGCCTGGCTCAGTGGGTCTCGTTCGGGAGCGTCTATGATCTTGCCCGCGCTCCCGTAGTACTGTTTCTGTGCACGGCACACCGCGCCCGTAACCATCAAATCAAGGCTTGAGTTCTAACTCCAAGTGCAACACTGCAAGCCCTGATGGACTACGGTGTTGCCATGCCAAAGAGATGCTACACGCACTTGAGTGCCGAAGAACGTGAGACGTTGGGCCTGGGCCTGGCCCGAGGCCAGTCGTTGCGGACGATGGCGTCGGTGTTGGGACGGGCTCCCAGCACCCTGAGCCGCGAGTCCGCCCGCAACACGGCGCGGGGCCATCCCTATCGCGCTTGCACGGCCCAGACGTTGGCGGCAACCCGGGCCCGTCAGTCACGGCGGCCACGCAAATTGCTGGACCCCTGGCTGTGGCAGTATGTCAGGACACAGCTGGCGCAGGGCTGCTCGCCCGAACAGATTGCCGGACGCCTCCGACGCGCGTATCCTGACGACATGCAGAAACAGCTCTCGGCAGAGACCATCTATGTGGGCCTGTATGTGCTGCCACGCGGAGCCCTGCGGAGCGAACTGCTGGCGGCATTGCGTCAGGCGCGCAAAGCGCGTCGGCCTCGGGCACGCGGGACGGATCGACGGGGTCAGATCCCCGAGATGACGTCGATTGCCGAGCGCCCCGCCGAGGTGGCCACCCGCACGGTGCCGGGTCACTGGGAAGGCGACCTCATCAAAGGGGCCCGCAATGGTTCGGCCGTCGGGACCCTGGTAGAGCGGACCACACGCCTGGTCATGCTGGCCCGGATGGACGGGACGGATGCGAGGAGTGCCCGAGAGGGCTTCACGAAGACACTCCGGCACGTGCCCGCCCCGCTGCGCACCACCTTGACCTACGATCGGGGGAAGGAGATGGCCGAGCACGAGCGGTTGGCCGAGCGGCTCGCGATCCGGATCTTCTTTGCCGATCCGCATAGCCCCGGGCAACGGGGGACCAACGAGAACACGAATGAGCTGTTGCGCCAGTACCTGCCCAAGGGCACGGACTTGTCGGGCTACACGCAGCGCGAGCTGAACGCCATCGCCCATCGGCTGAACACGCACCCGAGAAAATGTCTCCACTTCGCCACGCCCCTGGAGGTCTATGCGCAACTGCGCCATCATTCACCCGTTGCACTTGGAACTTGAAACCGCCCTTATTATTAGTATGATGCTGTCAGTGGTGCTCATTCTTACCATTGCAAGCGATGTGATGGCAGAATTGGTTGACCTTCGTACTTCCACTGACATATCAGGCACATATGAAGTCGGTTTTTGTGCCAGGCCAAGTCCGGACACAGTTAAGCATTTACCTGGGCATGCGTTCGTGTCTTTCAGTTATTCACCCTATCATGGACAGCGGACATTCTTGGCTATAGGTCATACTGTCCTGGAAGGAAATTCGGCTTCACGCGCGTTGTGGTCCTATTTTGGTAGTTCGGTAACCGGATACTTGAAAGAGGAAGTGTATACATCTCGAATGGAGCGTTGCTTGCAAGTGAAGGTCAACGAGGCAGACTATGAGGCAGCCTACGCACTTACCGCCAATGCATTGAGCTTGATGGGAATAGAAGCTCCTAAGGAGATGCCAGTTTTTGAAGCGTATAAGCTTGGAGACATGGATTGCATGCATTTTCTCATAAGGGTTGCCGAAATTATAAGGCCTAGGAGCCTGTCCGACATTGAGGGATCTGAGCCATGATCCTTGCGGTTGAACAAGTATATGGTGCCGTACAAGCCGGGGAGTCCTGTCGGAGCCCCCTATCTCTGGGCTCTCCGCCTCCTCTGCGTGCTGCCCCCCATCGTCCGCAGCCCCTCCCCAGGGCGGCGTCGTCGATGCTGCAGAGCCCTCCAGAGCTTCAGCACATTGTGGGTCGTACAGATGAGCGCCCATTCCCCCCGAACCTGGCGCATCCCGCGCAACAAAAACTGGCGGAAGCCGCGCCCCTGCTTGATCTGCCCAAAGACCGGCTCCACGATGGCTTTGCGCCGAGCATACCGACGTCGACCGGACTTAGTCCGGAGGGTGCGCCGCATGCGGTCCGCCACCGACAGACCCGCCGGAAGGCGACCGCGGGGCGCGGCGGGCACGGCCCGTCCATGGAGCTGGCGATCGGGTGGGATGAGCGGGACACAACCCAGCGCGGCAATGGCCGTGACGTTCGCCTCGCTGAAATAGCCGGCATCCAGGCTCGCCGTTCGGGGCACCTGGCCGGTATTCGCGAGCGCTTGGGTCAGGAGGGGTTGGGCTTGTTGTTTATCGTTCGACTCATCCGTCACGTCAGCGGCCACGATGATCTGGGCGGTCGCATCCACGGCGGCCTGGCAGTGATACCCCTGCACGACACTCCCCTTGGCGCCGGAGGCCGGCATGATGCGGCTCTCGGGATCGGTGACGTTCCGTTGGGCCTTCGGGTGGGGCCCCGAGCTGGAGGGCTGCGGTGGCCGGCCTCGACGAGGCCGGGCGGCCGGGCGTGCATCGAGCACCGCCTGCTTCAGGGCGGCCGCCGCGTGGGCCTCGTGTTCCAAGACCGCCTTGGCCGCCCGAATGGTCTCAAGCCGCTGCTCCCGGCGGGCCAGCTCAGCTGGCCATTCATCGCCACGCCGAGTCGGCCCATACGTGGCATCATCGTGGACATCGGCCGCCTCCGCCTGCTGGAACCGCGCCGTGACTTCGGCCTGCAACCGGATCTCCTCCTTGACCAG
>JACQHN010000110.1 GCA_016199015.1 Nitrospira defluvii | reverse complement strand
TGCGAGAAGCCCCGGCGGGCTTCGGTCTCGAACGCCTCGCGACGGCATTCATGAATAATCCGGGTTAACGCGTACCGGTATCCGCGAGCCCTGGGAATTGACTTGTCGATGTTGGATCGACGCAAGGGTTTTCTCCACAACGTATCGGCGGCAGGTTGTGGATGTGACCCTCCTTTCCGATTTCCCCTCCGAATGTTCCGCTCGAGTGTTGGATCATCTCCTCAAGGCGTACCATATTTTGATGCTGTCTTCTCTGAGGAGGTGTGCCTCACGATGAGGTTATCACCTGTCGTCATACGCATCAGTGTGAAGCGAAGTGCTCTGATGAAGGCTCTCTCGGAGAGGGTAGAACGAGAGGTCATATGTGGATAGACTAGCGCAGACGGTCGTCGAACGGCTGGAGAATGGAGTCGGGAGGTGATGGTCCTCTTGAGCGAAGACGATTCGGCAGGTTGGGCAACGGCTTGTCTCTTCCTCGGGTGAACCAATTCCAGTAGGGACAGCGGCCCCTTGCGGCCTTGGCACGAGCGGCGTGCCCTATTACCTGAGATCTCGGTTGCGATCAGACAACGCGACGTATCAATAAAAGGGAGGTCTGTACTATGAGCGGAGTGTCCTTGGAGACTGTCAGTGCCTGGCTCCTCACCATGTCCGCGACAGTGGGGACAGCCAGTCTGCGCGTTGGTCTGGTGTTGCTGCTTGGCTACGTCGGTATCCGGTTTATCCGCCTCGGAGTGCAACAATTGGAGCGGGTGATCATTTTGGCGAGTGATGCCAAGGACCAACAATCCGGGACGGCGCTCAAACGAGCGGCGACGTTGACCGGAATCCTCAAAACGATCGCGCTGACTGCGATCTGGGCGATCGTCATCATCGAATCGCTCCAGCTGGTCGGTTTGGACATTGCGCCGATTCTGGCCGGCGCGGGCATTCTCGGCCTGGCCGTAGGCTTTGGTGCACAGAACCTGGTGCGGGACCTCATCAGTGGGTTCTTCATCATTCTCGAAGATCAGATCAGACTGGGAGATGTCGCCGTCATCAATGGAACCGGTGGACTCGTGGAGACCATCACGTTCAGGACCATCTCATTGCGTGATTTTTCCGGCGTCGTGCATATCTTTCCCAATGGCGCGATCAACACCCTCTCCAACCTGACAAAGGAATGGTCGGCCTTCGTCCTGGACATGGGCGTGGCCTACAAAGAGGATACCGACCGGGTCGTTGAGGTCATGCAGGCGGTCGGCGAGGAGCTTCGCCATGACCGGGAGTTCGGCCCCCTGATGATCGAGCCGATCGAAGTGGTGGGGGTGGAGAACTTTGCCGACTCCGCAGTTACGATCCGCGCGCGCATCAAAACGAAACCGGCTGAACAATGGAAGGTCGGACGCGAATACCGGCGTCGTCTCAAGAAGGCCTTCGATGCGCAAGGAATCGAGATCCCATTCCCGCATCAGACCTTACAGATGGCGGAAGCCAGCGGTCCGTTCAAGGTTGAGCTGGTGGCCGGATCGAGCATGGCAAAAGCCTAGTCCGACAATGTTCCTTGTGACCGGGAATCTGGTCGGGTGTGAATACTATATTCACGGAGCGCGTTTCTTGTGGACGTACTCGTCCAACCTCCGAGGAATGATGCCTTCCGAGAGGGTGGGATAGGAACCTTTGAGGGCTTGCGTTCCGGTGGTCGCCGTGAAGTGGTCCCGGTGATGCCGAAATTCTCTGAGCCGTTGCTCAACCCGCTGTCTCGCGGAAGCGAAGAATGCATCCGCCAATTCCCACACCGTCGTGCGTCCGTCGATCCTGGTCTGTCGCTCGGCGTAGAGCACCGTGGCCAGCATGGCGAGGAGGTCTTCGCCGACGGCTTCGATCTTGTTTTGCAGGCGCTGTTCGTCTCGAAACGAGGCCTGGAATTGCATCATGGCGTACAGAATTTCTCGCGCCAGCCGCCGGCTGGTTCGTTCGATATAACGTGCCAGCGGCTTGACTTGAAGGTGTGCAAATTCAGGCCGGTCCGGCAATGGCCGTCTTCGCCATTGCCGCAGGTACCAGGGCAGGTAGAAGCGCGCCAATTTCAACGCCTGCCGGGTGTGGTCGAGTATCGAAAGGTCATCAGCATAGAATCCCTTGGCACGCTCCAGGTGATGGCTCAATCCTTCGCGGACGACGAAGGGTCGTAAGATATCGGTTGCGCCTTCTCCGATCCGATACATCTCCGCATCGCGAACGAGTTGTTCGATGCCGAATGCCGCTTCGCCGCGCGCCTCCTTGGACTCAGCGGTTTCATACCCCATACCTCCGAAGATCGTCTGCGCGTCGCGGAGGAATCGGATCGTGTGTTCGGAGCAGAAGATTTTGGCGACGGCGGCTTCAATGCGAATGTCGTACCGGTGTTGATCGGCCAGACGCCAGACCAGCAGAGACAGCGCCTCCATCGCGAATAGATGGCTCGCCATGTCCCCGATCCGGATCTGTTGCGTCTGACGCTCCGCCAACGGCTTTTGAAATGTGATCCTGGTATTGGCCCGATCCAAGGTCGGTTGCCAGGCCTGTTTCGCCATCCCGAGACAAATGGCCGGAATGCTGATGCCTCGGCCCACGTTCAGAATCGTCAAGGCATATTTCAGTCCCTTTCCAATGTCGCCGATCACCTGCTCGACCGGAACCTGCACGTTCTTCAACGTGATATGGGCGTTTTCGATCCCACGACAGCCTTCGAACTGGCAGCGCTGGCGGACCAGCACACCCGGCGCAGCCATGTCCAAGATAAATGCCGAGTGGACTCGATCGTCCGCTGGTTGCCCGCTCGGAGCCGGAATCCATTCGGTCTTTCCGTCGCACTCCACCCGCAGTGCCGGGACGCGGGCGATGAGCGTGGCGTACCGGGCGATCGGCCCATTCGTGCACCAGAGTTTTTCGCCATTCACCAGGAAATGGCTGCCGGTGGAATCCAGCATCGCTTCGGTTCGAACATTGGCCGCATCCGAGCCGGTCATCGGTTCCGTGAGGGCGAATGCGGAGATGGCTTCCTTCGCGACCAGAGGGAGATACTTCTTCTTTTGGTCTGCGCTCCCAAAGAGGAGGATCGGCATGGCGATGCCGATGGACTGTGGCACCGCCACCGTCAGCGCGAGAATGTTGCTCCAGCTCGCAATTACGGTGAGGACACGGCCGTAGTTGGTGTAGGAAAAGCCGAGGCCGCCGTATTCTTTGGGGATCTTCATGCCGAAGGCCCCGAGCTTGAAGAGCCCCTGAATGACTCGCTCGGGAATTTTAGCCTGGCGTTCGATCTCCTCCGGGTCCACCTCGTGAATCAGAAAGCTTTCGACCTGTTTGCAGAAGGCCTCGCCGGCGGCCTTCTCTTCGGGTGGCTCAGGCGGGGTCAGCAGCAGGTCGAAGTCCGGCCGGCCGTCATAGAGGCTCGCCATGAAACTCTCACCGGTGAATCGCTCGCGAGCTTCTTCGATCCGTTCGAATCCCTTGAAGAGGGTGCTCATGTGTCGCCTCCCCCGGTCTATTCAATCATGTTCCTTGAACTGTTTCTCTCGATAGGCCGCCAGAGTCGTCGCGAGGCGGGCCTTCAGCTCCAGCCGCTTGGGTTTGCCCGTGGAGGTGTAGGGCACTTCGCTACCCACGAGCACGACTTTGGGTTGTTTGGAAAAGGGGAGACGGCCACGGCAATAGGCCAGGAGATCCGTCTCCGACGGAGGTGACGCAGGATCTTTCGGCACGACATAGGCGGCGATCTCCTCACCGTAATAGCGATTCTCAAAGGGCAGGGCCATGGCAAACTTCACAGCCGGATGCCCTTTCAACACATCGTCAATCTCAAGCGGAGAAATGTTCACGCCGCCGCGAATGATGAGTTCCTTGAGGCGGCCTGAAATGAAAAAGAACGGCCGCCCCCGTTCATCGGCGACATAAAAGCCCTCGTCTCCCGACCGGAACCATCCCCACTGAAACGCCGCTTCGTTGGCATCGTCCCGTTTGAAATATCCCACACAGACCGTGCGACCTCGGATGCAAATCTCCCCGCGAACGTTTTCGGGCAAGGTCCTTCCACGGTCGTCGAGAATCGTCATGACATTATGGCGCAGGGCCACACCGATCGAAGGAAAATCATGCTCCGTGAGCCAGCGGCGATGTTGTTCTTGCGTCAGATCGTTCGGTAGGAAGCAGGCATAACAGGTGGTCTCCGACAACCCGTATCCATGGCGGATCGGGAAACCAAAACGATCTTCGAAGCGCACCGCCGTGTCTCTCAGCAGCGGCCCCGCGCCGCAGATCACACCACCGAAGCGATCCAGGCGATAGGCGGCGAGGTCTTCGTCGGCATCCAAGAGGAACTCGAGCAACGTGGGAACCACGCTCACGCTGGTGACCTGCTCTTCGTGGAGCCGCCGCCAGAAGCTGCCGGCTTTGAACTTTCGGTTCAGCACGACGCTTCCTTTGCAGTAGAACGGGGTTACCAGCGTGACGACAATGCCGTTGACATGGTGAATGGGCAACACGCACATCAAGCGGTCGTTGATGCCGAACCCATGCCAATCCGCGATGGCATCCGCATCGATCAGGAGGTTGGCCATCGTCAGGATCACGCCTTTCGGCGGTCCGGTCGTTCCCGACGTGTAGATGATCAACGCTTGGTCGTCGAGCCGCGAGGCCGACAGCGTGAGGTGAGCGGGGAGGGGATCGCCGGTTCTCAGGCCATTCAATTGCGTTCCCTTGCCGGTGAGCATGCCGCCGTCGCCGATGGCGACGACTTCGCGTAGCTCAGGCAGGTCGCGTTGGAGGTCTTTGATTTCGTCGTAGCTATCCTGCCAGCACAACGCTGCCGACACCTCCGAATGTTCGAGAATGTAGCGTTTCTTCTCAGGCGTTTCTTCGATGTTGATCGGCACGACGGCGATTCCCAACGTCCAGGCTGCGAAGTAAATCAGTACCGTCAGGTCATGGTTGAACAGCACGGTGGCGATTCGGTCGCCGCGGGTCAGACGAAGATTGGTATGGAGCAGATCGGCGATCCGTTCGACGACCGTCCCGAATTCCGCATAGCTGTAGGTCCGGCGCAGGTGGCGTTCGTCGTCGCAGTAGGTCAGAAAATTCCTCGTGACGAGCCGCGGGTCATACACGCGCGATCGAAAAAACTCAGCGAACGACGTCCAGGGAAGCTCTGGAGAGCGTCCTGACGCGTCCCGGGCCTGCTCGATCCTGTCATGCACGTCGCTCAAGAGGCTCATAGGTCCTCGGCGCTGGCCCTCTGTACAGGGCTCGTGGCCTGATCAAACGGTTGTGGTCCTGCTGCTCGATGACGTGCGCGCACCAGCCGGTGATCCGTGAACAGACGAACAACGGCGTGGACAGTTCACGCGGAATGCCTATCAGCAGGTACGCCACGGCCGTATAAAAGTCGAGATTGGGATGGAGTCCCTTCTCCTCTCGCATGATGCGGTGGATGGTGGCGGCCATCTCGTACCAGCTGCTGTCGCCGTAGAGATGACTGAGTCGTTCGGCATGGCGCTGGATGATCGCCGATCGCGCGTCGCCCTGCCGGAGCACGCGA
Organism: Nitrospira defluvii; assembly: GCA_016199015.1. Taxonomy (GTDB): domain Bacteria; phylum Nitrospirota; class Nitrospiria; order Nitrospirales; family Nitrospiraceae; genus Nitrospira_A; species Nitrospira_A defluvii_B. The sequence goes on along the minus strand of JACQHN010000110.1, from coordinate 1,652 downwards.
TGTCCGAATCCCATCACCCGTCGTTTCTTTGCGAGTGCCTCACGGACCCAGGACTCCGCCCGTTCCGGACTGCCGATTTCGACGAGCATCGACGCCACCGCTTCGTTGGCGCCGCCATGGAGCGGACCTTTCAATGTCGCCACGGCCGCAGTGATCGCGCCATGAAGATCGGCCAGGGTCGAGGCCGTGACGCGGGCGGAAAACGTAGATGCATTGAACTCATGCTCCGCGTATAGCATCAGAGACACATTCAGCGCCTGGGCCATGGCAGCGCCGGCCTCGCCCTTTTTAGGGCCTGCCACCAGGTGCAGCAGGTGTTGCGCGAAGCTCCGGGTCTGGTCCGGCCTCGTCGGGGGTTTTCCAGCTATGACCCGATAGCTGTCGGCAATCAGTAGGGGTATCTGACTCAGCAGCCGCAGGGATTTTCGGAGGTTCGCCTCGCGTGACCCATCCTGCGCGTCAGGGTCGCTCAGCCCCAGCAATGAAATCCCGGTCCGCAGGACGTCCATCGGGTGCATGCCCTGTCGCAGGCTCTCCACAAAACGTTGCGCCGAGTCGGGGAGGCGTCGATTGCGTATCAGCAGTTCGGAGAATTCCTCCAGCTCTGTCCGTGTCGGGAGATGGCCGAAGAGCAGCAGATAGGCCACCTCCTCGAAGCTGCTCCATTCCGCCAAGTCACCGATCGCATAACCTCGATAGCGGAGTCCCGCCTCTCCTTCATCCACCTGACAAATGGCTGACTCTCCAGCGATCACTCCCTCAAGCCCGGGGCTGTAAGAGGAATGATTCGGCGTCTTAGTCGTAGGCTGTTCTTGTATCGCCTGGTTCATAGGGCCTCCGCGTCTGTTCCTCATCGTTCTCGTATCGAAGCAGATCGTAGAGCTCCTGCCGCGTCATCATGTGATCAAGCCAATCCCGCTGCGAGCCGAAGAACTTCAGTTCAACCAACAGCTTCTCGATGGCTCTCGCGGCTACCCGCAAGGCACTGACAGGAAACAACACGCCGCGATAACCCAACGACTCGAACTCGCCGACACTCAGGTAGGGCGTCTTGCCGAACTCCGTCATATTGGCGATTAGAGGCACGTGGACACCCGCCTTTTTCATCTCCAGGGCAAAGGTACCGAACTCTTCGGCGGACAGCAGCGCTTCGGGAAACAACGCGTCCGCTCCGGCCTCGACATAGGCGAGGGCTCGCTGAATTGCCGCGTCCAGCCCATCGACCGTCCGCGCGTCCGTGCGGGCCACAATCACGAAATCCCGATCTCGTTTCGCTTGGACTGCGGCCTTGATTTTGGCGACCATGTCATAAATCGAAACCAAGCGCTTGCCTGACAGATGGCCACATTTCTTGGCTGTCTCTTGATCTTCGATCTGCATGCCGGCCAATCCGGCCCGCTCAAATTCCTGGACAGCCTCCCTCACAGCCGAAGGCGGACCGTAACCAGTGTCCGCATCAACGATGGCCGGGATGGCCACCGCCTTGGCGATGATCGCCGCTTCCCTCGCCATCTCCTGCAACGTGATCAGGCCGATGTCGGGCAGACCGCGGGCCGCTGAGATAGCCGCTCCCGACACGTACACCACCTCATAGCCGGCCCGCTCGATTTGGAGGGCTGTCAGCGCATTACACGCACCGGGAATGGCCACGG
>JACQHN010000016.1 GCA_016199015.1 Nitrospira defluvii | reverse complement strand
TATGAAGTGGAGCGATGGGAAGATCCCGGTCCCGCCCTTCTCGAATATCGCAACTACATCATGAATTTGCTCGGAGGTCAGGCGTAATGCCCATCAGTGAGACTCAATCTGCCAACTGGTTGTCGTCGTTCCGGGGAATGGTCCGGATAGCAGGCAGAGGATGCGCCGCCGTCGTGCGCAGAGTCTACCTGACGGAGCGTTTGTTCGAGCCGCACTTGCCATCTCCTATCCGTAAGGTCCTGTTCGTGTGCAAAGGCAATATCTGTCGAAGTCCGATGGGAGAAGTCTACTTTCGCCGGAAGGCGAGAGAGTTGGGACTGCAACTGACGGTTCAATCGGCTGGGTTGGACACGACGTCTGGTAGGGCGGCTCATCCCTATGCGATTGAGGCGATCCAAAGGCATGGAATGACGCTCGCCAACCATGCCACACAATCGCTCCACCGTGACCTGGCCGAGCAGGCCGATCTGATTATCGTGATGGAAGTCGCTCAACGAGCATGGTTGACGAGATTGTATCCTCAGGCAAGAGGAAAGGTGTTCGTCGCGGGGCGATTTGGCCGCCTGGATTCATTAGACATTGCCGATCCGTTCAGCGGAACCCCGAAGGAGTTTCAGGTGTGTTTTGAGGCGATACGTGAATGTTGTGACGGACTCCTCAATCGTTATGTAAAACGCCATCACGTAGCAGAGGAAGGCGTCCTGCGGGACGCCAGCTAAGCATCGCGTCTCGGGGAAGTGCGGGGGGAATTGAACGATGAATCTTCGGCGTAGGTTGTACAAAATCTATTGGAAGCTCCAAGGCGTTATCGCGCCGGGCTTGAAGAGTTCTCAATACGCATATGAAGAGGAGTTGGTACGGTGTGTCGAGCCTAGGATTCGATGGTTGGAGTTGGGATGTGGCCATGCCATCTTGCAAAGCTGGCGATTTGAAGCAGAAAAGCAACTCGCGAGCAATTGTAAATTTCTTGTCGGCCTGGACTATGACCTTCCGTCTCTTCGGGTTCACCAGACTATTCAGAAGAGGGTAAGGGGTGGAATCGGCACGCTTCCTTTTGCGAGTGGTTCTTTTGATCTGGTGAGTATGAACATGGTGGTGGAGCATCTCGATGATCCCGCGGCGCAGTTCCGCGAAATTCACCGGGTCTTGTCGCCTGGGGGGCTGTGCGTGTTTCATACCCCCAATGGTCGAAGTATTGGAACCATCGCAGCGAGATTCGTGCCGCAGTGGGTGATAAATAAAATCGTCTATGTGCTTGAGGGGCGAGAGGTAGGCGATATTTTTCCAGCCTTTTATCGGGCCAATACCGAAAAGCGAATCGAAGAACTTGCGCACTCCAACGGCTTCAAGATCGTCAAGGTAAGGATGGTTCTTACGGATGCAATTTTTTTGGTCATTCCGCCGCTGGCTCTACTCGAACTCATGTGGATCCGGCTCCTCATGGCGAAATCGTTACGTTGCTTGCGACCCGATCTCGTGGTCGTCATGAAGAAAGTCGAGTGAATCGCGCGGGTAAGCCTGACAACTGGGGCTTCGAGCGTATTCGTCAGGTTCATGCAACCGGTTACCAAACCTCTTCTACATTTGCCTCCGTTCCTGAAATTGCATGCGAGGAGATCTGAACCTACAGCCCCGGTGAATAGACTCCCATGAATCTCCGTTTGCTCAGAATACTCTTGTGGGCTGCGCTGTATCTGGTGATCCTTGAAGTGGCGCTTGAGGTTAGGGCCTATCATCGAGGCTTTGACACGATCCTCTTCGACAGTTTTCAGAGACAGGAAGCAGTCGGCAAGAGCGTCGCCCGCGCTCAGGAAACCGCGCTCTCAACTTCCTTTCTCGGGGAAGGGGAGAAGCAGCCTGGGGAAGTGCGGTATTGGATTGCGTCTTCCTCTCACGCCGAAGATAGTTACCTGAGTCGCGATGTCATCTTTCCTTCCCGTCTTGAGAGCATGCTTCGCCAATCGGGAATTCAGGCCACCGTCGTGAACGCAAGTCATGCGGGAATGGACATCCCTGCCAACCGGAAGGATCTTGAGTCCCGCGGGCCACGGGTGAAGCCTGACGTCGTGATTTTGTATCAGATGTCTATTCAGATCGGTGAGATCTCAAAGCGTCTTCTATCCACCAGAAGGTTCGAATCCAAGACGGCGAGAACGGGGAATGCCCCCTCTCCCAAGCCGCAAGCCAATCGGATTGTACGGCTTTTTGAATCCACGTCGATCTATGCGCTATTGAAGGGAAACGTGTCTAACCGGCTGGCTGGCCAGCGTGTCTTGGCCGATACCCTGGGCGTCCGTGGCGAATCTGAATTTGAAGCCATGGTTCGAGACCTTGTTGAGTCCGCACGACAAATCGGTGCGGAGCCAGTCTTGTGTACCTTTGCGACCAGCCATGTCCGAAAACACTTGCCCCATATCCCGGATGAGGTTCCCGGATTGTTGTTTCGATACAACGTCTATTTGTCGCTTGAAGGGTGGATCTCGACCATCGAGAGATTCAATGCGATCTTGAGGCGCATTGCAGAAGAGGAGCATCTTGTGCTGATCGACCTGGAGGGGCAACTAGCCGGTCACGGAGAGTACTTCCGTGACTTTGTGCATTTCACGCCCGAAGGACACGCAGTTATGGCTCGTGCAATCTATACGGCCCTTGTTTCGCGTCCGCGAGGAATGATGTCGGCCACCAGTTCGATTCAGCAGTAGTTGCCAGGCGGCTATGAACTTTAATTCTCCTGAATTTCTTGTGTTCTTCACTTGCGTGCTCCTGTTGTATGCACTGGTGTTTCACCGAGCGTGCTGGCGGGATCTTCTGCTGTTGTTTGCGAGCTATTTCTTCTACATGAGTTGGAATTGGAAGTATGCGGGCCTTCTGGCATTGTCGACCGGGGTCGACTACACGGTGGGCCGATTGCTGAACCGGGAGCAGCGTCCATGGATGCGAAAATGGATTCTGGTCATCAGTCTCACATCGAACCTCGGCCTTCTCGCGCTGTTCAAGTACTACAATTTCTTCATGGATATCGTTCAACCGGCCATCACCGTTCTCGGGTGGGACCTCTCCTTCCTCAGGCATGAACTTCTCTTGCCGGTAGGGATTTCATTCTATACGTTTCAGACCATGAGCTACACCATCGATGTGTATCGAGGAGAGCGGGTTCTTGAACGGGATTTCCTCAAGTTTGCCGTTTTTGTGTCGTTCTTCCCGCAACTCATCGCCGGTCCGATTGTCCGGGCTAAACAATTCCTGCCCCAGTTGCATCGTGCTCCGAATGTCACCGTCGAACGATTTCACGATGGGCTGTTGCTGGTCTTCCGCGGTCTCTTCAAGAAGGTGGTTATTGCGGACCTCCTGGCGACTCTAGCGGTCGACAAGGTATTTGCCGAGCCCCTGGCGTTCTCTTCCTGGGATCTCGTGATCGCTCTCTATGCGTATGCCTTCCAAATCTATTATGACTTTTCGGGCTATAGCGACATCGCGATAGGTCTGGCGCGAATGCTCGGGTACGATCTTCCGGTCAACTTCAACCGACCCTACATATCAGAGAATGTACGGGAGTTTTGGACGAGATGGCATATTTCTCTCTCCACCTGGCTCCGGGACTATCTGTATATCCCTCTCGGCGGCAACCGATCGTCCCCGTGGCGCGTGCGGATGAATCTGATGATCACCATGCTCTTGGGCGGGCTGTGGCACGGTGCTGCGCTTCATTTTGTCTTCTGGGGGGCCTATCACGGAATTCTGCTGATGCTGGCCCGATCGGGTGCGAGGAGCGAGGCCTCGTCCAATACTGTAGCCAAACTGTGCAGGCAGATCGCCTGTTTTCACCTGATTGCATTCGGATGGCTCCTATTTCGGGTTCAAGATATGCAAAATTTCCTGGAGTACGTACAGGGTTGGTCTAGATTCAGCGTGGGCAGCCGGCTGAGTGGAACCTTCTATCTGGTGTTTGGACTCGGAGTCCTTCTCCATGTGATTCCGATGCGGCAGTTCACACCGGTGGCTGAGTGGTGGATCGCCAGGCCTGTTCCGGTCCAGGCGATGCTATACGCGGGCTTGCTCGTTCTCTATTGTGGCCTGACACTGGAAGCGCCGTCCTTTATCTACTTTCAGTTCTAGCAGGATGCGGAAAAAGTCCGCCAGCGGCGTTCTCGCATCGCTCAG
>JACQHN010000148.1 GCA_016199015.1 Nitrospira defluvii | reverse complement strand
GCGCGGGCGGGTGACGAAGTCGCCGTTTCTCGGTGAATGCCGCGGCGTCGGCATTTATCTGCTCTATAACGGGATTCTTGAGGACAAGAGTGCCAACGGTGGCAATGTGCTTACACGATCGGTGCTGTCGAAGCTGCCCACATTCGACGGGCAGAAGGTGATCTATTGCGCCGGGTGCCTGCTGGGGAACGACCGGCTGCAAGCGGAGCGGATTCTCGTCCGCCAGACGCCCTACGAGATCAAGGTGAGCTGAGACATGTCTTTGCGTAAGACCGCCCTGGTCCAGGAATCGCTAGAGCCGCTGATTCTTGTCATCAGGAATCAGCGCGTCATTCTCGATGCGGATTTGGCTCGGCTCTACGGCGTGCCGACGTATCGCTTCAACGAAGCGTTCAAACGTAATCGTCGGCGGTTTCCCAAAGACTTTGCTTTCCAATTGACAGCCAAGGAATTTGCCGATTTGAGGTCACATAGTGTGACTTCAAACATGGAGGGCATTGTTGATTCAACGGATACGGGGAACTCCTCGCAATTTGCGATGAGTTCATCCCCAGAGAGCAAAGCCCTGAACCGGTCACAATTTGTGACCAGTTCCAGCCGTCATCGAGGGAAGGCGTATCGCCCATGGGCTTTTACCGAACACGGCGCCGTCATGGCTGCGAACATTCTTCGCAGCGACCGGGCGATCCAGATGAGCGTGTTTGTGGTGCGGGCGTTCGTGCGCCTGCGGGAGCACATTGCCGCCAATCAGGCGATTCTGAAGCGCTTAGCCGAAATCGACCGGTCCTTGCTTCAGCACGACTCGGCGCTATTGGATCTCTACGAAAAGTTATTGCCGCTCTTGCAGCCTCTTCCTGACCCACCCAAGCGGCGCATCGGCTTCCAGTCGAAGGGCAAACTGTGATCACGCTGAAGGACTACCAAGAGCGCGTGCTGGACTCGTTGCGTGAATTCTTTCGCCTGACCGCTCAGACCAGGAATCCAGATGCGTCATTCCGCAATGTGACGAGGCGATTCGGTGAGGCCATGCCGTATCTGCCGGTCTCGGCGGCGGGGCTTGGATCGGATATGCCCTATGTCTGTCTGCGCGTGCCCACAGGCGGCGGCAAAACGCTACTCGCCTGTTATGCCGCTGGGCTGGCCCAGCGCGAGTTCATGCGGGCTGAGCGTGCGGTGGTGCTCTGGCTGGTGCCGAACAATACGATTCTGGATCAGACGGCCGATGCGTTGCGCGATCCTCGACATCCCTACCGCCGCGCGCTGGAACTCGCTTGCGGGACAGTTGAGGTTGTGACAATCGATGAGGCGCTCCGTCTCTCTCGCGCGACTGTGGAGGGGCAGACGGTGGTGATTGTGTCCACGCTCCAATCGTTCCGCGTTGAGGACACGACGGGGCGCAAGGTCTATGACCAAAACGGGGCATTTGCCGAACATCTGCTCAATGTTCCTGCCACCCGACTTGCCGATTTATTTCCCGGTGTGGACGGGAAACCCAAGCCCTCGCTCGTGAACATGCTCCGACTGAGGCGGCCTATCGTCATTGTGGACGAGGCGCACAATGCGCGGACGGATCTCTCGTTTTCTACGCTCGGCAACGTGCTGCCGTCCTGCATTGTCGAGTTTACGGCGACGCCGGCGCGCGAGAGAACGCCATCCAACGTATTGCATCGTGTTTCAGCGGCGGAACTGAAAACCGCGCAGATGGTGAAACTGCCGTTGCGAGTGATCTCCCGGCATCCGAGCCAACGCGATCAGCTGTTGGCGGAGGCGATCACGGTACGTGCCGATCTCGAAACACGGGCCATTGCTGAGGGGCAACAGACGGCTGAATATATCCGTCCCATCCTCTTGATCCAGGCCGAACGTGTCGATGCCTGTGAACCATTGCGCGACCGGCTGGTGAGCGAATTTGGCCTCTCGAAGGACGAGGTGAGAATCTCCGTCGGCAAGCTCGACGAATTGAAAGAAGTGAAAGACATCGCCTCACCGAAATGTCCGGTTCGTGTCATCATCACAGTCGAGAAACTGCGTGAAGGCTGGGATTGCCCCTTCGCCTATGTCTTGTGCAGCCTCAAGGAAACACGGTCGGCTACGGCGATCGAGCAAATTGTCGGGCGCATCCTCCGACTTCCGAATGCTCAGGCCAAGCGGCATCCCGATCTGAATTGCGCCTATGCGTTCTCCGTGTCGGAGTCGATTATGGACGTGCTGGCCGAATTGCGCGAAGCGCTCGAGCATAACGGGTTCACGGCCGCCGAAGCTGAGCGCATTATCATTCCAGTGCCTCAAGGCACGTTGCCGCTGGGAGTGCAGCCGCAGACTGTCACGTTCATGCCCGCGGAGATTGATGCGACTGTGGCCCAAGTGCAGGAGGCCGCGCTGGCGGGGAAAGTGCGGATTGATGCCGCGACCGGCACGATCACCATCGTGGTCCCGCTCGATCGGGACGATACCGAAAGGGTGAAGAGCTGTGTCACGACCCCCGAGGCCAAGACCAAAGTGGAGGAAGCCGCTGAATTGGTGCGCAAGGCGGAGCAGGCCTTCGGCGGGACGGGGGCTCCTCGCATTCCGTCACCCTATGAACGGCAACTGGACTTTTTCGTGCCGCTGCTGTGCCTGGCCGAGAATGGCGTGCTGTACGAATTCGAGAGCACGTTTTTGATCGAGCACCCCTGGAAGCTTAGTGAGAAGGATGCGTCGTTGTCGGCAGGTTACAACCCTCATGTTCGCCCCTATGGGAAGGCCGGGGTTGTTGATGTTGGGCAGAAAGGCGAGGTGCAGACGACGCTCATGGGCGATACGGCGGCGAGCGATTTTGTCGCGACACTGCACCAACAGGTGCTTCAACTCGGCGGAGAAGATGATTGGCCTCTTGAACGGCTCGTCGCCTGGTTGGATCGGGAAATCGACCATCACGATATTTCTGCTGGGGAATCGGCGGAATTCCTAAGGAAAGTCATCCGGGGGCTCATGGCGAAGTGTGGGATCGTGGACATCGGCACCCTTGCGCTCGATCGGTTCCGGCTCCGCGAGGAGATTGCGGCACGTATCCAGGAACATCGAGAGGGCGAGCGCAAGGCGTCATTTCAAATGTTTCTCCTTCCCGACTCGCCACTCACCGTGAGTGAGGAGCGCACGATCAACTTTAAGACGATGGGGTACGAACCAAGCCGCGTCTATGAAGGAGGCGTTCAGTTTCAGAAACACTACTTCGGACCTAGACCCGGCGAACTGACCGAGAAGCGGGCGGACGGGCAGGTGACGGAGGAGTTTCAGTGCGCACAGTTCCTAGACGGGCTGCCGCAAGTGCGGTTCTGGGTCAGAAACCTGCCTCGCAAGGCCACCTCGTTCAGACTGCAGACCTCGAAGGACTGGTTCTACCCGGACTTTCTCTGCCAACTCACGGACGGCCGCGTGTTGGCGATCGAATACAAAGGGAAGCATCTCTTTGACGGTGTTGACGCGGAGGAAAAACGAGCGGTCGGAGCGGTCTGGGCTTCCAGAAGCAACGGGCGTTGCCTGTTTGTCATGCCGACCGACGGAGATTTCTCAGTGGTTCTGAAGGCGGTTAACTCATGAAACCGCGACCATGACACGCTCCTGAACGGAGTCATTGAGTTGCACAGACCTTCGGCAGGTTGTAGAGTTTTCCGAAACAGGCAAAGGGCCACCTAAAGCCTTTCGCAAGGAGTGAAGCCGATGACGACACTTGCCTTAGCCATTGAAAAGCAAGCTCGTAAACTCTCCCCGACGGAGCGCGAACGTCTGGTCGAGCGCCTCATGGCAGAGATGAAGGATGAACGTCTGACTGCCGTGGATGAGGCCTGGGTTGCAGCGGCAGAACAGCGGTTTTCCGCCTGGAAACGAAAGCTCACTAAACCGATGTTGGCAACCAAGGCGTTACGCGACATCCGCAAGGAACTCCATCTGTGAACCTGGCAAACTTATGGTCTTTTCATCTCGCTCTTTTTCCCGGGAGGGTGGCCTGGTGGTCTCCCAACTGCGCGCGTCCAACGAGGGCCTTCTGAGGCCGCGCGTTGCGCGAGCACGGGAGATCACCAGGCCATCCTCCCTCCTTGTTTTTTCTTTGACCCCTTCGCTATACTTCCGCGCTATGAGCATCAGGAAAGCTGCGGGTGAGTGGGAGCCCATGTTGTTGGGGATCGAGCCCCGGCTGTGCAAGGTCTGCCGGCAGGGCCTCTACCGCGACAAGACGATGTTGCGTGGCGGATGGTCGCGCTGCGCGGTCTGTGACGAGTTCGTGCACTATAGTTGCCTCGCCAGCGGGAAGGTCAGTTTCCTCAAGGCGCGCCCGCGCATTTGCAAGACCTGCCGGGTGGCTGAGGAACAAGCGAAGCAAGTCATTCTTCCCCCTTCCAGCGAACCCGCGCCAGTCGGATCATGACCCTCCTGCTCGATCCGCAGCAACGCTCAGCCAGGCCCATCTGGCACGTGTTCTTTTCCCACTCTCTACGGTATGTGCTCGCACCGCTGCTGTTCGTTTCAAGCGGGTTCTTTACGTCCAATTTCATCATGAGCGGGCATTACACGTGGCCCAGAACGAGCCGGGTGTTCGTGCTGACCCTCACGTTGCTCATTCTGGCCTATGAGTTTATTTACAAAGATCACACGGTCCGATCGGCCTCGCCCGACCGCGCCTTCAACGCCGTGTTGTATTCCTGTATGATTCCGTACGCGCTTGGCGTGCTCATGATGCTGGGGCTGGCAAAACTGTAGCAAGCAGGATGTTGAAAAAGTCCGCCAGCTTTGTTCTCGCGTCGCTCAGAGGGTCAACGTACGGCGCAGAGTACGCTTCGCCTCTTCGCTCGCTGCGGCCTCGCTGGACGGCCTTTTTGAACATCCTGTAAATAATCTATTAGACGGGGACCGGACGCGGTGGCGTTGGCCGGTCCTTCCACAGGTGGCTATGGGACAGCGGTTTCAAAGCGGCGCTTTCGTGCAACAATGCTTCGCCGTCCATCCCCTCTGTTTATCGCTGAAGCGAATCGACGGCGAGGGGCGGCTGCTCGTCGCCTGTACGTCTTGCCGCATGGTGCATCATATGGTGACTGAGCAGGTGGTGGCGCGAGTGGCTGCCGTCCCGCTCGGCGGCGAGGTGATCAGCGCCAAGGCGATCCCGACGGCCAAGGAACTTCTGGCGACCTGTCTTCAGGCACATCCGATGGCCGTCACCATTCGAGAGTTGGATGTGATCCGCGACAACGTCGGCTTGCGCTGCGGTGAGTGCCGTCGGATGTTCGATCTGCAAGTGTCGGTGTTTGAATCCCACCAGAAGTCGTAGCAGGATGCTGAAAAAGTCCGCCAGCAGCGTTCTCGCCTCGTTCGGGCCCTCAACGTACCCCCATGGGACAAGAGCCTGTCCTGGCAGGCTCGGGGTGGGCGGGTAAGAATGTGACGCCTCGGTCCAAGACACCGCCGGCTCACCACCTCGCCGGCGTGCGCATACATGACGCTCTTTATTCATCGCGTCGTGCGCCTCGCTGCGGCCTTGCCTGGGACAGGGCCGCGTCCTGGCGCGCCGGGGTTGGGCGGGTAAGAAGGTTGCCTTTTTGAGCATCCTACGAGAGGGCTCTATTATAGTGCCACATGCACGGGCCCTCGGAGTTCGCACCTATCAACATCATGTTTCCGCAAGCTCCTAGCCTGCATGGCTTTTCCTTCACATGACCGGTCTCTGGCACCCGCCGAACTCACGCTGGTTGCGGACAGGGATCTGTTCCGCGCCAAGGAACGCATTATCCTCAAAGTTCGGGACCTCCTCACCGGGCTTCAGCGAGGTCTTCAAGAAGATCTTGGGCAGAGCACGCTGCTGCTGCCGCCGGATTTTGAGCCGGGCAAGGTGCAGTGTGTGAAGGGCGAGCGCCTGGAGAACTGCCCCTACCAATATCTGGACTATCCCAAACATTTTCTGGTCGAGGATAAGTTCACCTTTCGATCGTTGTGTTGGTGGGGGCACCATCTCGTCTTTGCGCTGATCGTAGAGGGCGGACGGGTCAAGCAGTACAAAAAGAACTTTGTCGATCGATTCCACCAACTGGCCGGTCAGGGACTGGAACTCTCATTGGCACCCACCCTCTGGGAATGGAAGCGGGGCGAGGGGTACCCCCTGCCGATTACGCATGACCGGAAAGCCCAGCTGGCGGCAGTTTTATCGGGGCGGTCCTGGTTCAAGATCGCTCGGTTCGTGCCATTGGATTCGCCGGTCATGAGCGAGGGCCGTCTGCCGGAGCTGGGCCGTGACACCTTCCGAAGCCTGCTGCCGCTTTTGACCCCCTGATCTGCCCGTGTGTCCGGTTCTTTCCGTCGGTTCTTTCTATCTACCATCGGCAATCAGCTATCAGCTCCAACGCGCCCCTCCGATGCCTTCTTCCTGTTTGTCATCCAGCTTGGAGTTGGGTAGACTGTGGCCCGTCTTAGGCGAACCCACTTACTGACAGGGAGGGATGTGTGATTGCACAGGGATATCGAATTGCAGGTCAGGTCGGTATCGCGGTGGGTCTGGCGCTGCTC
>JACQHN010000107.1 GCA_016199015.1 Nitrospira defluvii | reverse complement strand
GGTGCGGCACTTCTTGCGGCGACGACACCAGGTTCCGACACGCGGTACTCGGCGCTTCTCGTCCGACGTGATCTTCGGCGAGTTGGGCGTCGTCCGGTTGCGTCGGGTGCACCTGGGGTCGGCTGCGCATGCTGTGGTGTGACGCTCGTCCGAGAGCCGGATGCGGGAAAACCGCACGTCCGGTTCGATGAGCGGATGTGGGAAACTCCTGACCGCTGTGGTTGGCGGTAGATGCGTGCATCGAAACCATCGAGAGCGGCACCAGGTCAGCGCCCATGTTCGACTCTACTGACGGTTCGTCGAGAAATCCCGCAGTCGCATGCGAGACGGGCATGCGGAGCTGTGAGGCGTAGTTGAACACGTCGAGAGAGCGAGTGGCGAGCCTGCCCGCCGAAGGCCCATCGTAGCCGCGAATCCGCGCTTGCACCAGAAGCGTGCATGAAGAGTGCGGGTTATTCTTTGCCCCCGCCTTTCAGATACCCCAGCCCGATCTTCATCGCCCGGCGCGTAATTTCTGCCCAACGTACCTGGGGGTACTCGGCCAGCACCGCCGCCGCTTTCGGATCCTGGATATCGAGTTGCACGACACGAATAATGCCGTCTTCAATTTGAACATCAGCCATGTGCCTGTCTCCTTGCTTGGAAGCCCGTTCCTGTTCCATCGGTCATGCCGTCAACCGGATAACCTGTTGTGCGTTGACTCTCCTAAGGGTGCATGTTAGCATAAAATCCTGAATTTTCGCGCAATTGTGTCTCTCTCACAATTGAACCTCACACGTCTGAGACCATCATCTTGCCGCGCGCAACTGAGCCGTCAGCTCTCACATGCGTCACACCAAGGAGGAATCGTATGAGTGGAGTAGAGGGGGCTTTCTCGAAGTTTACCGGGAGCGCGCTGGCGCTCGCACTGTTGATCGGGCTGGCTGCTTGCGGTGGTCCCCCAAACTGGGTCAAAAAAGGATCGGGCGCGTTCAACGAAAAAAGTGACAAGTCTTTCTATGGCGTCGGATCCGTGGTGGGTGTGCGGAATGAGCCGTTAGCCTGGGACACGGCCGAGAACCGCAGCCGCGCGGAAATTGCCAAGACCTTCGAAACCTACACCGCCTACCTGATGCGCGACTATGCAGCATCGACGACCGCCGGAGATTTTTCCCGCAACAGCGAAGAGCAGAACATCGAACGAGCCGTGAAGACCTTCTCTGCCGTCACGCTGAACGGTGTGAAGTCGATCGATCACTACAAGGATGAGAAGTCTGGAACCTACTATGTCCTCACCAAGCTCAGCCTCGAAGACATGAAGAACAACCTGGAGCAGGCGAAGGAGTTGAATGGCCAGGTCCGCGATTTTGTGCGGAAGAATGCCGACCGGCTGTTCGATCGTCTCGAAAAGGAAGAGGATAAGCGGGCGACAAAGTAATCCGGCGCGGTTCAACGTGTCTGGCCGGGAGGAGGTGGCATGATTGAGTGGTGGGGACGTTCAAGGGGCCGGGCAGTCGCAACCGTGGTGCTCGTTGGTGCCGCCGCCTCTCTGAGCGGCTGCGGGCACGAAACAAAAGTCACCCGTGTCGAGACCGGCATCGTGACAGACCTGAGCGGACGTTGGAACGATACGGACTCCCAAATGGTGGCCGAGGCGATGGTCAAAGAGGCACTGGCTAATCCGTGGCTCGGCAATTTTACCAAAGGAAAGAATCGCGAGCCGGTCGTCATTGTCGGCACGGTTCTCAACAAAAGCCATGAACATATCAATGTTCAGACATTCGTGAGCGATCTGGAACGGGAATTGACGAACTCGCAGAAAGTCACCTTCGTCGCCGGTAAAGGCGAACGCGAAGAAGTGCGTGACGAGCGGCGTGAACAAGCCGTTCATGCTCGCGAGGACACGCAGAAGGCCCCGGGCAAGGAACTGGGCGCCGACTACATGATGCGCGGGAGCATTTCCACGATTTTGGACGAGCAGGACGGAGCCAAGGCGGTGTTCTACCAGGTCGATCTCGAAATGGTGGATATGGAGAACAATGTGAAGGCGTGGTTCGGGCAGAAGAAAATCAAGAAAGTCATCGAGAGAAAACGAACGATTTTTTAGCCCTGCGTACTCTGTTGAGACGGCACCTCCCATCGACCACGGCCTCCTTACAGGGAGGCCGTTTCATTTCTTTCCCCCGCCTGTCCCTATTCCTGTGGAGCCTGTTATGGGCGCTCTCAGGCTGCGGCCTTTCCACGAACCATTACCTTCTCATTGATCAGAGTCTTCTGGCGAACGACCCTCGTCGCGCCGATGCCATCATGGCGCAGGCCGAGTCCGAGTATGGGTCTCGTAATCGCCTGCTGTACAGCATGGAGCGGGGCATGACGCTCCATCTCGCGGGCGACTATGTTCAGAGCAATAGCCAACTCGAAAACGCGGCTCAGGAAGTCGAGCAGTTGTATACCAGAACCATTCGGACCGAAACCGCCGCGTTCCTCACGAATGACAACATGCTGCCCTACGAAGGCGACGCCTATGAACATGTGATGATCAATGTCATCAAAGCGTTGAACTATGCCGCCATGGGACAACTGATGGAGGCGGTCGTCGAGGCACGGCAGATCGACCATCGACTGAACGTGCTGTCGGACAGGGTCAAAGAAACGGACGGATACCGTGAAGATGCCTTTGCCCGATACCTGACAGGCGTGCTGTACGAGGCG
>JACQHN010000108.1 GCA_016199015.1 Nitrospira defluvii | reverse complement strand
GCATTCCCGCCACGGTCACCACGATCCCCACCGCCGGAATCGCCATGCTCGTCCCTGAATAGTCGATCCCCTCGTTCACCACGACGCACCTGCTCCCGCAGCGACTGCATATTGACTCGACCCTCCCGAAACTCCCCCCCGCGTCGTTTGACTTCACGGCTCAAATCCAGCAACTCCGACGGTTTGTACCCTTGACGCATTCCTTCGCCGACTAACGCGGCGCCCTCCTTGGAGGCAATCTTTCCTTCTTTCATCACGGCCAGACTCTTCGCCCCGGCCGCCAGGGATTCTTGCGTCACCTTCTGCTTTCCATCCTGCGACAGGCGCGTGAGTTCCCGGACTTCTTCGGCTGTGGCGCCACGTGAGAAGGCTTCAGCCAAGGTCTCCACGGCAGCCCGGCGATTCCCTTCGACCACGCCGCGCGTGCCGGCCTCTCGCAGCACCTCCTGCGCCGACTCAAAATGCGTGACCATTTGCCGCAAGACCGGATCGATGCGCTTGGGGTCCACCCCTTTCGCCAGTCCTTCCTTCACCTTGTTCGCCAACGGCTCGGTCGGAATGCCTCGTTCTCCCGCCTTATTCACCTGTTCGAGCAACGAACTGACCTCTTCGGTTGCGAACCCACGCGCCGAACGCAGCCGCGCGATCTCATCGCGATCTTGCACGGAAATCGACTCCGCCAAAACCGGATCGACGGCGCTCAGGCATACCGCCGCCAGAACGAGGCATTTGATCGGGGTTCGCATCAGACTATCCCTATGGGACTATCACCACGCCGTTGGTGTTCCCGAAACCGTCCGTCACAAAATCTTCCGCCGCCGGAGGCACCACCCAGGTCTTGCCGTCGACCAGATACATGAACGCATGTTCCCCACCCGACAAGGAGACCACCGTCGACCAAGATCCGTTCGATCCCACCCGAGTCATCACATGCGCCGTGGACGACCATCCGTTGAACGAACCCACGACCGCCACCGTCTCTGCCGTTGGAACAGACACCACAAACCGCACGCCTCCGGACACCGGCGTGGGTGCCACCTGGACAGGCGCAGCCGCGCAGCCCACCAACCAGGTCAAGACCGTCAGACTCGCCAGGATTCGCATCACGCCCCGCATCGTACGTAGAGTACCGAAGCGCCGAGAGTGATACAAGCGTAGGAGAGGGCTCGTTAGAGTGTCGTGCTGACATCAAGCACCGCATTCTGGGACCCGAACCCGTCACCCGCGTCTTCAGTTGCGAACGGATCTGCCATCCATTGCTTCCCGTCGATGACGAACATGTATTGATAGCGCCCCGGCTTCAATCGAATCGTCGTGGTCCAGACTCCGCCGTCCGACCGCTCCATGCTCGTCCGGTTCGGGTTCCAGCCGTTGAAATCACCGGCGACCGAGACGGATTTCGCCCCCGGCTGCACAAGTACCAGACGTACGTACGTGGTCGGCTCCTGCGCCTGCTCGAACGACACCGGCTGAGCCGACGGACTGCTAGTCGGCACTTCAACGATCCGCTCCGGTATTGTCTGCAACAGTCCCGCTACCGCCAGAGTCACCACAGAAGCCGCCACCATGGCGCCACCCAGATTCCATTGCAAGGTGCGAGGCGCGGTCACCCATGCCACGAGCCGATCGAGGACGCCCCTCGGTTCGGCATCGAGTGTCGCTAATACACGGGCCGTAAATTGCTTTGACGGAGTGATCCGAGGGAGGCGCCCGGCCTCCGCTACGACCATCTCAAGGTTCAGCCACTCGCGACGCAATCCCGGATCGGCATCCACCTGTTCGAGAAACTGCACGCGCTCATCAGGCGTCAGATCCTGATCGAGAAACCGCTGGATCAACACATCCTGATCATCCATGCTCACCTCGACACCGGCGACTGCATGTCATTCCACTCCGACAACTCACGGCTCAACTGAACGCGCCCTTTGTAGACCCGCATTTTCAATGTATCGGCATTGACGCCAAGCAGCTCCTGCATCTCCTCGTAACTTAGTCCTTCGACATGTTTCAACACAAAGGCCTCTCGATAGAGCGGAGGAAGGCGCTGAATGGCCCCATCCAAATGTTGCGCCACCTGCTGCTGAGACAGGAGCCGTTCCGGCGTATGTGTCTCGACCACCTGAGCCACCACGGCCTCGTGATCATCCAGGTCCACGGGAGCCGGGTGTTTGGCGCGCAACCAATCCTTACACTTGTTCGCGGCGATTCGGTAGAGCCAGGTCGAAAACTTCGAATCGGCGCGAAAGGTCGGCAGCGCCTTGAACGCCGCCAGGAACGCATCTTGGGCCAGATCCTCCGCATCGGCGAGATTCCCCACCATCCGATAGGCCAGATTGACGATCACCTCGGCATACCGATCGACCAATCGGCCGAAGGCCTCATGGTCCTGCTGCTGGCTTCGAGCGATGAGTCTCGCCTCATCGCGCCCCGCCTGTGGCTCAACCGGCATGTCCACCATTTCGTGTCAGCCCGGCTGCCATCCCTGAGTCGTGCTACCCACTCTGACGAGCTGCCAGGCACATTCGTAAACAGACGCCGGCCCCACTCAAAAACGGTAACTGGCGCCGACGGAAAACGCATAATCCGGAGCTCCATTGGAGACACCGACGGTCACGCCGCTGTTCAGTCGCCAGGCGGAAGAGACCGTGTAGTTCATCGCAAAGAAGAAGTCGCGCGCATTCACGAAGCCCGGAACGATGGCGCGATACTCTTCAAAATAGACACTGGCCAGGAGATCTCTAGTCACAAAGTATCCTGCCCCGACGTCGTACCAATGCTGATTCTGAAATTGGAGCCCGTCCGGATCGCCGATGATGTTGTACCCGGCATCCAGGAACGCAATCCAGTACTCCCCGAACATTTTGGACATCTCGACGCCGAACCCGTAGTCCAATGCACCGGTCCCTAGGCCGAGTTGCTCATTGGCCGTGGGCAGCTTGACCCGAGCCGTCAGGGCAATCAGCGGCAACGCATCCCTTTCCTCGACAACATAATAGCGGCCTTTCAAGATGATGTCGCCCAAGCCGACCGTCGTGACCTTTTGCCCCGGCGCTCGAGTCGTCAGACCGCAGACCCGGTCCTTCCCTGATCCCGATTGCCCTTTGCCGCTGCATCCGCCGTCGTCATCGGAGCCACTTCCGCTCGACCCGCTCTTTGAATTGTCATCCACCCGCGTGACATTCCCACCGACAATGGTCGTCCGACCATCGGTGGTCGACGTGACAAATGGCACAATGACCGTAATATCGCCGTCCTTAAAGAGACGACGCATGGACAAGGGCGCATAGAGAAAACTGCTGGTTGAGCTGGTGCCGAAATTTCCGGTGGAATAACTCGGCGTGAATCCGATCTGCCAGTTCCGATCGGGCGACTGAGGCCCCTGATCCGTTTTCTCCGCTGCCAGTCCGATAGTCGCGGTTCCAAGGAGGCACACGGCGACCCCCACCACTCGACTGCTCCACAAGCCCATTCCGATGCCTCCACATTCTGCCGGCGTCATGCGCCGGCTTGCTTCAAATTACGTATTCGTGCTTGGTCGCGACATGCCACAACCTAACCGATACCTCGCATTCCTTCAAGCATCCGGCATGCAGGGAAGATGCGTAGAGCGATGCGGGTCACTTGCCCGCATCGCTCCACAGTCGGTTGGTTCACGATGTGAACGGTCTCGCCCGATCCAAACCACTAGTTCCGACCCGACCGCTCCGGTCGTTCCGGACGTTCCGGTCGTTGCGGACGCTCAGGCCGCTCAAGCCGTTCGACTCGCTCTATACGATTCCCCCGGTCCAT
This sequence comes from Nitrospira defluvii, assembly GCA_016199015.1. Taxonomy (GTDB): domain Bacteria; phylum Nitrospirota; class Nitrospiria; order Nitrospirales; family Nitrospiraceae; genus Nitrospira_A; species Nitrospira_A defluvii_B. Next base: position 1,222 of record JACQHN010000108.1, on the reverse strand, counting down.
CTGAACCGCACGGGCGTTGTCGCGGCCCTGTCGACCATGGTCATCAGCCACGTGGTTTGCCCGATCAAGCCCTCGAAGTTCACCACCGCTGTTGGCTCGATGATCTCCTCGACGGTCGGCCTGCCGATCATCGCGGCGATTTAGTTGGCGGTCTTCCCTTCGATCGTCTCGTCGATCCACTTGACGGTCTTCGCGCCGATCTTCTCGGCGGTCCAGTTGGCGGTCCTCTCGGCGATCAGCCCGGCGGTCTTCCTGCCTCACATCTCCGGCTTGCGCCACCCGGACATCATCCCCGCCCCGACGAACATGGTTGTCCTCTCTTCCCGATCCGCTATTGACCGAGCCGGGACCGCTGTTCAACGAGCCTGGTCCTCGATTGTCGCCGCCACTTCGGTCGCCACTGCTCCTCAGAATCTCCCCGTCTCCTACCATGGACGCCTGAGCAGCTCCCCCGACGACCATACCCACCAGCACCGCCACCCTCAGCATGTGTTTCGCCATACTCATACGCCGACTCCTTGTGATTGTGTTGCTACGCACTCACGCCCCCTCGCACCAGATGATTTACAAACTGCGTCCCCCTGAAGACGCATCGCGCAATGCCCCCGTAGGTTTTGGCCCTTCGGGCAAAATATCCGCCGTCCAGGACACGTGCGACGGACACCATTGCCAAATGCCCAAGGTCACGATGCGAGTGAGACCCGCCGGTATGCAGGCCCCACGATTCACCGAGACATCCCGGTTGACCACTCGGGTACTGTCACCGCAGCGGCTCAGGTACGGTTCGCTGCTTACCTTGTTGAGATCAAAGTGCGGCACGAAGAACGCGACGACCGGAACCGGCAGCACGGCGACCGATGAATTGTCCGCCCACTCGCTCCCTGTGCAGTGGCGCTCAGTGGCTACCGTACGCTTCAATTCATCATGGATCAGCGTTGTGGTACAGCCGGACAGCACGATGGCCAGAGACACCACCACGGAAACCGTCTTTGAATTGGTCAGCACATGACACCCCCTTTTCAGTTCGTTCTATGGGGTTAGACGAAGGGATGTCAAAAAAGTAAACGCTGCAAAATCCCCGTATTATCAGACTTCTTTGAAAGGCAGAGAAGGGAACCGGCAGGCTCAAATCGGCGAAACAGGATAATTCCGAACACTTTGCGGGCTCGCGCCCCGAGACCCCTCAGCCGGGCCCTCGCCTCGGCAGTGAACAGTTATAGGT
>JACQHN010000104.1 GCA_016199015.1 Nitrospira defluvii | reverse complement strand
GTCGACATCCTGTTCAAGGATGCCTCCCTTCCTCACGGCTCCGCGCGCCCGTCTCGCGTCGCGACTCCGCCATTTCGCGACGAACCGTCATGAATAATGCGGGTTAAGCAAGCGTATGAGCAGGGATAGTCCGGCAGAAGCCGCTGTCCTCTGTGACGTGACGATGCGATCAGTCGACCGAAAGGGCACACACTATGTCCGTGACCACAAAGACTCCTCAAAAAGATCTGATTGTTACCCGCATCTTTGATGCATCGGTCGCGCAGGTCTGGAACGCCTGGGTCGAGTCGGAACTGATCATGCAGTGGTGGGGGCCGAATGGCTTTACGTCGCCCAGCGCCAAGATGGACGTTCGCGAGGATGGGACATCTCTTGTCTGTATGCGTGCGCCAAATGATTTTGGTGGTCAGGACCTGTACAGCACGTGGACATATCAGACGATCGTGCGGATGGAACGGATCGACTACATCCACAGCTTGGCCGACGAAAGCGGCAACAGGATCGATCCCGCCTCAATCGGGATGCCCGCGGATTTCCCACAAGATCTCCGCAATACCGTCACCTTTAGGGTTGTGGATGGCAATAAGACTGAGGTGACCGTGACGGAATACGATTGGCCGGTGGGTCATATGATGGAAATGTCCAGAATGGGTATGGAGCAGTGTCTCAATAAGATGGCGGCAATCTTTGCCAAGACCTGAACGGCAGTAGCGACGCTGTTAGCAACCATTGTGGACATGTCGATTTCAGGACTTTCGGTCGACAACTAGGTAGGCGACAGATTCGACCCATTGAAGGCACAGGGAATCAGGTGATTAAGTTGGAAAGGATAGGATATGGCCACCAAGATCTTCGTCAATTTGCCGGTCAGGGACCTGCAAAAATCCATCGAGTTTTTTTACCAAGCTCGGTTTCACGTTCAACCCTCAGTTCACCGACGCAACGGCCACGTGCATGGTTGTGTCTGAGGACATTTTCGTCATGCTGCTGACGGAGGCCAAGTTCAAGACGTTTCCTCCCAAAGCGATTTGCGATGCGACGAAGAATACGGAGGTGCTCGTCTGTCTGTCGCGTGAGAGCCGGGGTGACGTAGATGCGATGGTTCGCGATGCGGTTGCGGCCGGAGGCACGACCTACAACCAACCGCAGGATCACGGGTTTATGTATGCGCATGGATTTCAAGATCTCGATGGGCACATTTGGGAATTGCTGTTCATGGAGCCGAGCGCGGTACAGTAAGCGTCAGCAGTTGCCGCCGGCCTGCGTGCCATACAATCCCTGAAAGTATTGGCACCTGGCGCGGGCGGTGCTTGCGATGCTTGTGCTGAATGTATGCATCACCCAACTACAAGGAGGCACCTATGCGATATACCACCATCACCCTCACCTGTTTGTGCATGGCCACAGTCCCGGTACTGGCCAAGGACAAGAAGCCGACTGAGGCGGAGGTGCAGGCTATGATGGACACATACAAGAAGCTGGCGACGCCCGGTGAGCCTCACAAGCAACTCACCAGCCTAGCTGGAAGCTGGACCACAAAAACCAAATCTTGGATGGAACCCAACAAGCCACCGATGGAATCCACAGGCTCCGCTGAAATGAAGATGTTGCTGGACGGGCGCTTTCTCCAGCAGGAATTCACCGGCGAAATGATGGGCCAACCCTTCTCCGGGGTTGGGATTGATGGATACGACAACCTTCGCAAAAGATATGTCACGACATGGATCGATACCATGAGCACCGGGATCTTTGCGATGGAAGGCACGGCGAGCGCCGATGGCAAGACCATCACGCTGAAGGGGCAGCATGGTGGACCGGGCGGCGGACACATGACCCATCGTGCAGTGTGGAAGATCGTGGACAATAATACCCAGACCTTTGAGATGTACGCACACACAAGCACGGCAAGGAGATGAAGATGATGGAGATCATCTATAGCCGGAAGCCGTGACGCGACGAGGAATCGCGGAGGGTCCTGGGGCGAGCGACGGAGCGGCGGGTAGGATGGTGGGGCTCCGTTGACGCCTGCTGCGTGGACCGGGTCTGTGGCGCTTGCTATAGTTCCTGCTCGACGGGAGTCACCCCGCTCTCTCTGCGCGTGCCTTCGTCTGGTTCGAGGCCGTCGTTTGTCTCCACCTCGATGGGATCAGCCATGAGTCGTCGCGTCGATCGACGCACCGTCGATCTTTCCAGCTTTCCAGACTTGGTTGTCATCTATCTCGGCATGCGGGTCAATGTCCTCACGGGACTCAAGACGCTCCTGGGGTTTGGCCCGAAAATCGCCCGATCGGTCGAGGCGAGACCCGAGGGGTTGCTCCTTCACGAAAATCTACTCTGGTCCCGTGTTCCCCCGCACGTCGGCATGCGCCAGTACTGGCGTGATTTTACCTCGCTTGAGCGCTGGGCGCGTTCCGACCCCCACCGTGCGTGGTGGCAGCAGTTTCTGCGTGACTCCGGCGGCACAGGATTCTGGCACGAAACCTATTTCATGCGCGGGGGGATGGAGGCGGTCTATGACGACATGGTGAAGGATCTCGGTTTTCTGAGATTTGCGGACATCCATCCTGCCCGTGGAGCCCGTTTCTCCGCACGAGGGCAGAACAGCAGCCAGGTCAACCGGCGACGCCACCCGCCGTCCC
>JACQHN010000105.1 GCA_016199015.1 Nitrospira defluvii | reverse complement strand
GATCGGCGAGCCGTTCGAGCGAGCGCGCGTGGACCCCTTTGACGGTGAGCTGGGGCACGTCTATCCGGCATCAGCTGCGTCGCCTCGAGTTCAGCAGCCGGAAACGTGGGAGAGACGGCGGTGACCCCGACGGCTCGTGCCCCCAGTTCATCGTGGGCCAATTTGAGAACAAGCGAACTGTCGATGCCGCCGGAGAAGGCGACGACGACCGACCCCATCTCTCGAAGGATGTGTCGCGCCCGGGAGAGTTTATCGATCAGTGGAGTCGTGGAAACCATGAGGATTCAGCCTGGTACGGGTCGGCTGTCGGCTACTGTTTGACTTTGGCTTTCGCGATCGATCCGACGACCACTAAGGCGTAATGCTGGGGATCGAGGTACTGTTTGGCTACGCGTAGGACATCGTCTTTGGTGACTTTCTCGATGGCTTTCGGGTAGTGCGTGAAGTAGTCCAAGCCTAGATTGTAGAACTCCACTTGCGCCAGAACGTTTGCCAGTTTCGCGCTGGAGTCGACGCGCAGCGGAAAACTGCCGATGATAAACGACTTGGCTTCGCTGAGTTCCTGATCCGTGACCGGCGCGTCGCGAATCCCCTTCACCTCCGTCAGCACCCCGGTAATGGCCTGATTGGTGACGTCGGTTCTCGTCTGCAGGTTGATGAAAAACGCTCCCGGCATCAATCGGGTATCGAAGTGGCTCATGATGCCGTAGGCGAGTCCCTGCTTGTCTCGAATCGAGTCCATGAGGCGGGATGAGAAGCCACCGGCGCCTAAAATATAGTTCATGACCGTGACGGCGTAATAGTCTGGATTGGTCCGACTGATGCCCGTATGTCCCAAGACGATCGTCGACTGCGTCAAATCCTTCTCGATGAGCTGAACCATCTTGCGTTCAATCGGCGCTGGTTTCTTGAGCACGTAGGGAGAGGGAGGACCTTTCTTCCATGATCCGAAATGGTTCTGGACAAGTGTCGTCGCCTGTTCTTGAGTCAGGTCCCCGACAATGACGAGGATCGTCTGATTGGGCAAATACTCCTTGGCATGAAATTGCTGGATATCGGCCACCGTGATCTTGTTCAGGGTCTCTTCTGTGCCATGGGCCGGCCAGCTATAGGGATGGCCGTGAAAAATCAATTGATGGAAGGCCTTCATCGCCACGTTGCCGGGATCGTCGTCATCGCTGATGATTTCACCGAGGATTTGCGTGCGGACCCTCTCGAACTCCTGCTTGTGGAACGCCGGGTGCTGGAGCATGTCGGCCAGGAGTGCAAAGCCTAGGTCGGCATCCTTCTTGAGGACGCGGGCGGAGGCGGTGGTGAAATCCTCTGCTGCATGGGCTTCGAGCGAGCCTCCTACAAAATCGATCTGTTCGGCGAATTGTCGGGAGGTCCGGGTGACGGTGCCCTCGTCCAACAGGCTGGCAGTGAGATTCGCCAGGCCGGCTTTGTCCGGCGGGTCCTGAGCCGACCCCACTTTCACGAGCGCGTGAATTTCTACCGTAGGAATAAAATGCTGTTCGAGAAACAAGACCGTGATGCCATTCGCGGTGACGGACCGGGTGGGGACGATCTCGGCGGCCCGCGCAGATGCAAAAGGGAAACAGAGCGTCGCGCAGATCATCCCCAGCAGGAGCAGGCTTGCGGAACGGTGGCCTTTGATGCGGTATGGCAGGGACATGTTCTGTGGTCGAGTCATCAGGATCCGCTCACTAGTGGGATTGGGTCGGTGAAGCCGCCTGCGCTTGCGGGGGCTGGGGAATCAGGGTTCCTATGGTGCGCGCATCAGCGGTCAGATATTGTGACGCAACGCGCTGGACATCCTGTGCAGTCACGGCGCGGGTGCGCTCCACAAACTGACTGACTTTGCGCCATCCTGCGCCTATGGTCTCAGCTTCCCCCAGCAGCATGGCCTGGCGGAAATTCGAATCTTGCTCGAAAATGTGGGACGCCTCGATCTGATTTTTTGCGCGCTGGAGTTCGAGCTCGCTTGGAGGTTCGGTTTGGAGCCGGTGGATCTCTTTGATGATCGCCTCTTCGACGGCTTCGACCTTCTCGCCCGGTTTGACCACCGCATAGAAGTAGAACAATCCAGGGTCGGCCTGCATCAGTCCATAGTCCGCCCCCACTGCCAGAGCGGTTTTTTGCTCGTAGACGAGACTTTGGTAGAGCCGAGCGCTCTTTCCATGGGACAAAATCGATTCAAGCACATTCAAGGCATAGGAATCGTCGCTGAAATAGTTAGGAACGCGGTACCCCATCATGACGAAGGGCACTTGCGCTTCACGCTTCAAGAGGAAGCGGCGCTCGCCGCGCTGTTGGGCTTCCGCGACGGCCAGCGGTTTGGGCGACGGACCTTTGGGAATCGGCTCAAAGAGTTTGGCAATCGTTGGGAGCAACGTGTCCGCCTTGATGTCGCCGACGACGAGCAAGGTGGCATTGTTCGGCGAATAGTAGGTGTCGTAGTGGCGCTGGAGATCGTCAAGGTTCATCGCGTCGAGGTCGGAGAACCATCCGATCACCGGCCAGTGGTACGGGTGACTCATGAAGGCCTGCGCGAACAACGCTTCGACCAGCGCGCCTTGCGGATCATCTTCATTACGGAGCCGCCGCTCTTCCTTCACGACTTCCCGCTCGGTCTTGAATTCGTTGGCGTCGAGGATCAGACCCTGCATCCGGTCGGCTTCGAGTTCCAGCGCCAGCGCAACGCGATCCGCGGCCAGGTTTTCAAAGTAGGCAGTAAAGTCCTGGCTGGTGAAGGCATTGTCCATTCCGCCGTTCTTGCGAACGAGACGGGAAAAGGTGCCCTTGGGATACTTTGCCGTGCCTTTGAACATCATATGTTCCAGCATGTGCGACAACCCGGCTCGTCCCATGACCTCGTTTCGTGAACCGACCTTGTACCAGACCTGCACGGTGGCGACAGGGGCCTTCGGGACTTCGACCAGGATCACTTTCATGTCATTTGAAAGTGTGAATTCCTTGGGCTCGACGGCATGGACCAAGGAAGTTTGGCTGATGAACAGGACGGAGGTCAGGATTGAGGCGGCAAGAACGGAAAAACCGAGGCGCAAGGAACTGGGGGCTGTGCTCTGTCTAGGCATGTACGAAGAACATGCTAACAACGGGTTTCAATCTGTGTCAAGGCAACCGAGGCCTTGGCTCCATCGATGCGACCGAGCTGCCCGCAGGCGCCCAACACATCGCGGCCGCGGCTGCGGCGGAGATACACATCCACATGGCCCTTGCGAAGGGTGTTCTGGAAGGTTTCGATCGCCGCGTCCGAGGGGCGTCGATAGGGGCTGCCAGGAAATGGGTTGAAGGCAATGAGGTTCACCTTGCAGCGGAGGCCACAGAGCAGTTTGATCAGTCGGGTGGCATCGTCGGCATGATCGTTGACATCCGCGAGAAGCACATATTCAAAGGTCAGACGATCACGTTCTGCCAGTGGATACGCGCGACAGGCGGCGAGCAGGGCCTGGAGCGAATGGAGCCGGTTGGCGGCCGGCATGATTTGGCGTCGGAGCTCGTCGGTCGTCGCATTCAGCGAAATGGCCAGGTTCACTTTCAGGGGGGCCACGTCTTTGATCCGTGAGGCGAGTCCCGCCGTAGAGATCGTGATACGGCGAGGCGAAAACCCTAGGCCCCAGGTTTGATTGGTGAGGCGTGCGACGGCGTCGCCAACCGCGTCGAGGTTGGCCAGTGGTTCACCCATGCCCATAAACACGAGATTGGTCAATCGTTCGCCTTTGCCCAGGTGGTCTTGGGCGAGGAGCACCTGGGCGATGATCTCATGGGCCCGCAGGTTGCGTTGAAGCCCGAGCGTGCCGGTCAGGCAAAACCCGCAATCGAGGGTACAGCCTACCTGCGTGGATAGGCACAGCGTCAGCCGGTCGACGTCGGGGATCAGGACGCATTCGACTTGATTGCCGTCAGCCAGCGTCAAGACGAATTTCTTCGTTCCATCCTGCGACGAATAAATTTGGACGTCCGAGGTTCGCCCGATGGTGCAGCAGTCCGTCAGGTGCGAACGCTCCCGCTGCGAGAGATTCGTCATGTCGGCGAAGGTGTGGACACGCTCCTGGTAGAGCCAGCGCAAGATTTGTTGCGTGCGAAAGGCCGGCCAGCCGAGTGGGGCGACGAATGCGGCCATCCCGCTTTCGGTCAAAGCGAGGAGATTGGTCTGTCTGTTGGCCTGTTGGGTCATGGCAGGAGCCTAGCACAGGGAAAAAACTTGTGACAAGCAAGGCGAACCTGGTCGCGTTTGCAGCGCGTTACGATATAATAGGCTCGGTTCACCCTCTGCTCAGGACGAGATTGTGACCGCACTGCCTTGGCGAACCATTTCGGCGGCTCTTACCATGTGGTTCCTGTTGTCGTGGGCGCTGTCGACAGCCACGGCCGAGCCACCGCTTTCCCTGCCTGCTGTCCCTGCTCCCTGTGTTTCCGCTGAGGACTGTTTCCGTTCGGCTGTGGCGATCAACGAGCGCTCAGGCTCTCCAGCTCAACGCGACCAAACGATGCTGCTGAAAATCGACCAATTGCGGTCGGTCATGGATCTGTATCCCTCGACAATCTGGGCTAAACGGGCCGGGGTCGTGCTCGGAGTCCTCTTAATCGAACGGGAGCCTGCCGAAGCCGTGAAACTCCTACGCGCTGCCCAACCAGACATGCCGGTTCTGGACGATTACTTTCGGCTCTGGATCGGGGAATCGCTCCTGAAGCTGAACGAACCCATCCAGGCGGCTGAGTTGCTAGAGACGATCCCCAAGCTGGTGCCGGATTCGAACCTGATCACCAAGGCAGCCTACCGCACGGGCGAGGCCTGGTATAGCGCGAATGTCTGTTTTCGCGCCGTGGAATGGCTGGAGCGGGCCGTGGTCATCGGGGACAAAGATACGGCTGCTCCGCTGGCGCTGTGGCATCAGGCCGAGTGCCACATTCGAGAGAATCGATTTCCGGAAGCGCGCGCTGCGCTCAAGCAACTCTGGCTCCGATATCCGCACTCGCCCGAAGCCCACGAGGCGAAAGCGCGATTACATACGGGGCTGGGAGGAGAAGCGTGGACGCCGACGGCTGAAGACCACTCTCTCCGTGCACAAGCGTTCCTGGCGTTGGCTATGCAAGGTGAGGCAGTCGAAGAGCTGCGCCGCTTCCTGGCCCTGAGCCCAGCGCATCCTCGACGGTTTGATGCCCGGCTCAAGTTGGGTGTGGCCTATGTCCGGCTCAAGCAATATGACCAGGCACGGGAGACCTTTCGCGGCCTGGTTGCCGATCGTGTGCCAGAATCCTCGGAAGCCACGGTCTGGTTGGCACGGGTCTATCTGCGGCAGAATCAGGGCGACAAACTCATCGAGTTGGCGCGATCGGTGGCCCAGAGTTCCCTGGGTGGTGACCAGCGGGCGATGGTGCATCTCTTTGCCGGCGTGTGGCTTGAAGATCAGGGGCAATTCAATGAGGCGATCGGCATGTTCCGGCAGGTCGCGAAACTCGGAGAGTCGGCGAGCCAGCGTACGGAAGGCCTGTGGCGTGCCGGATGGGTCCAATACCGGACAGCCCGGTACCGAGAGGCCGCGGAGACGTTTCGTGCCGTGGTCGAATTGCATGTGAACGGGTTCGAACCCCAGGCGATGTATTGGGCGGCGCGAGCCGATGAACGCGAAAAAAATGCGGCGGCTGCCGAGCAGTACGCGCGTGTCTGTCAGCGCTACGCCTATAGTTACTATTGCCAGTTGGCCGCGCGACGGGCCTCTATGCCGCTGGTTGCTCCGGTGGTTGCGGCGGCGGAACGTCCGGTGGGCGAGGACAGTGAGCGCTTGCCGGAAAGTCGGCGGCCTGAAATCGAACGACATGTGGTCTATCAACGGGGGATCGAACTCAAGACCTTGGGGTTTGCCCAGGATGCGGCCCGTGAACTTGGGTTCTTGACGGAACAATTCAGCCGGGATCAGGACGTGCTGCTGGCCTTCTCGACGTTGCTCAGTGAAGTCGGGGCGTACCATCCCGCATTACGCGTGGCCAAGGTGCATTTTCGAGAGAAGTTGGAACGAAGCGGGTTGCCGACGGCCCCGGCTCTTTGGACCGTGGCCTATCCGACGGGTCTTCTTCCCACCATTGCCGCACAGGGTGTGGTCGCGGTCGATCCCTACCTGGCCGCGGCGATCATCCGTGAGGAAAGCCAATATGACGAAAAGGCTCTCTCGGTGGTGGGGGCGGTGGGGTTGATGCAGCTGATGCCGGTCACAGCGAATGCGGTGGCTCAGCGTCATGGATTCCCGGCCGTGGGGCGAGAAGAATTGTTTGATCGTGAAACCAATATTCGGCTTGGCGTGCGGTACCTCGGCCAGCTGCTCGACCAATATGGCGGGAATCTCGCGTATGCGGTGGCGGCCTACAATGCCGGACCGATTGCCGTCAACAATTGGATTGCGGTGCACCATGGACGAGATCAAGATGAGTTCGTTGAGCTCATCCCCTATCAGGAAACGCGGTTGTACGTGAAGCGAGTCTTGCGAAGTTATGGGGAATATCGGCGTCTCAATAACGGGATGTCCTAGCGAGAGCCGTTTTCTTGACAAGCCGGAGCGAACTTCCTATATTTCGCCTCCGTCGCCCGATGTGTTCGATCATCACTTTGATATGAGGAAATACCATGACTTTAGATCGTCTCGACGCCCTTGAAATTCGGATTCGCGATTTGGTGAAACTCGTTCAGGACCTGAAGCGAAAGAATGTGTCTTTGGAGGATGAGTTGCGACTGGCGCGGGAACGGGTCGCGGTTCGTGACGATGAGAATCGACGATGGGAGCAGGAGCGGGTAGATATCCGCTCGCGCATCGAAAAGGTACTCGGCGAAATCGATCTGTTGGAATGCCTGGATGAACCCAAGGAGGTGGCTTTTGACTAAGACCATTGACGTGGAAATCTACGGCCAGCGCTACAGCATCACCGGCGAAGCGGACGAATCCTACGTGAAGAAGCTTGCCGAACTCGTTGATACCCAGATGAAGCATGTGGCGGCCGGGCTGCGGTCCGCCACCCCGGCCAAATTGGCAGTCCTCGCAGCGATCAATATTGCCCACGAATTGATGGAGTCGGAGCGAAAGAGCCGCCAAGGCGAGGCCGATGCGGATCGCCGTATGGCGTCCCTGATGGATTCGATCGATCAACAAATGCCGTCCATGCTGTCTCGGTGAGTTTCACCTTGCTTTCACATCACTCCTTTGTTATCGTTTCCGGGTTGTATTGACCTGAGGGTCAACAAGAGCAGGAGAGGAAAGGAAGCTTCGAATAAGGACGGAAAATCTGAAGACGGTCTTTGAGCGCTAAACATATGGAATCGCTGGATTTCGTGGTGCTGTTCAGTGTGGGTGTGGTTGCATGGGTCGGCCGAGTGGCCGATGTGTGTGTGTCTGTGCGACAGGTGAGTGAAAACTGGGTATTGTTGGGCAGAGAGCAGGTTCTCGCACGTATCCCTGTGGGTACCCTCTGTTCAGTACGTGTGGCTGTCCCCACCAAGCGGTCTCGTTATCTTCGCTTGCGAGGTGACAGGAGAATTGATTCGGGTCGAGGCCGACCACCCCTCCACTTGAATTAGCGACAGCGATTCCGCGATTCGTCTCCACTGGCTCAAGAGGTCAGGGTTTTTCCCCTTCTCGTTTACGCACTCCTTTTCACACGCTCCGTGCTCCCCTAAAACACTGGCTGCGATCATTTGCAGGGTGACAGCGTGCTGTCCCGCTGCCGTAAGGGAGGTGGTTCCCATTTCTCTCAGCGTCGTTGCGTACATCATTATCGGGTTGGTGGGAGCGGTGCTAGGCGCCGGTGTTTATGAATTCCTGCGTCGCCAGTCAGCATTGGCGCGCCGAGCGGAGGCTGAGGATCAGTCGACGCAGGTTGTTCAATCGGCCCAGCGCGAAGCAGAGAATCTCGTCAAGGAGGCCAAGTTAGAAGCCAAAGATTTGGTCTTCCAAGCAAAAATTGAGCTAGAGAAGGAACAGAAAGCGAAACTCGCGGAGGTTTCCAATACGGAACGTCGAGTCTCGCAACGAGAAGAAAGTCTTGATAAAAAGGTGAGTGCCCTCGAAAAGCGCGATCAGGAAACCCTGAAGCGCGAGCAAGAACTTCTCAAGCGGGAAGAGGGATTGGCCCAGAAGGAAACGGCCTGTGCCCAGGCCGTGAAGCAGCATCGCGAGGCACTCGAGCGGGTGGCGAGTTTGACCGCTGAGGAGGCCAAACGACAGCTCATTCAGGAAATGGAAAGCCAGGCGCGTTTGGAAGCGGCCGGTCTTGCGAAGCGCATGCTGGAAGAGGCGAAGGAAAATGCCGACCGGGAAGCACGAGAGATTATTGCTTGTTCTATTCAGCGGGTGACTCGTGATTATGTGAATGAAGCGACGATTTCGGTTGTGCCGATTGCCAATGATGCGATGAAGGGCCGGATTATCGGTCGAGAAGGACGAAATATTCGTGCGATCGAAGCGGCCACGGGAATCGATCTCATTATCGATGAGACGCCCGAAGCGGTCATTATTTCAGGGTTCGATCCGCTTCGTCGTGAGATCGCCAAGGTGTCGCTCGAGCGGCTCATGCACGACGGCCGAATCCATCCGACCCGCATTGAAGAGGTCGTCGAAAAGGTCAAGACGGATATTGACAAGCTGATGATCGAAGAGGCCGAAAAGGTCATCTTCGAGGTCGGTTTATCCGATTTCCACCCCGAGTTGGTTAAGGTGCTGGGCCGGCTCAAGTATCGAACCAGCTATGGACAGAATAATTTGTACCATGCTCGGGAGGCGGCCTACATCTGCGGCATCATGGCATCTGAGCTGAAACTCGACGTGAAGCTCGCCAAGCGAGGCGCCTTATTACATGACATTGGCAAGGCCGTGAGCCACGAAGAAGAGGGGCCGCATGCCATGTTGGGCGCGGAGATTGCCAAAAAATATGGTGAAAGCGCCAAAGTGGTGAATGCCATTGCGGCGCATCACGAGCAAGTTGAGCCGATTTGTCCGGAGACGGTGCTGGTGGCGGCGGCGGAAGCGCTGTCGGCCGCGCGTCCCGGGGCCCGGCGTGAGGCGCTGGAGTCCTATGTGAAGCGGTTAGAGAAGTTGGAGTCGCTGGCTACCGTCCATAAGGGCGTTCAGAAGGCCTATGCGATTCAAGCTGGCCGAGAAATTCGTGTGATTGTAAAACAGGAAGATTTGACGGACCCGGAATGTTTCCAACTCTCCCGTGATTTGGCGAAGAAGATCGAGCAGGAGCTGACGTATCCGGGCCAAATCAAGGTCACGGTGATCCGGGAGAGCCGGTTTGTCGATTTCGCGAAATGAGTGAGTGGGCATGAAAGTTCTCATGATCGGCGATATCATGGGCGAGCCAGGGCGACGCGCCGTGGCTCGCCTGCTGCCCAAACTCATTGCCAAGCACGACATCGATGTCGTGCTTGGCAATGGAGAGAATGTGGCGGGCGGGTTCGGGATTACTCCCGACCTGGTGGATGACCTTTTCGATCTCGG
>JACQHN010000033.1 GCA_016199015.1 Nitrospira defluvii | reverse complement strand
TCGCCAAGGTCGCCGCGACCAGGCTCGCACGGCCATTCCCTACTCTTGCCGTTGCATCTGCTGCCTCTGCGGCGAGATCGGGCCTGACAGGCGCCGCGTCACAATGGGCGGGTGATTGGTATGGGTGCGTCCCCGTAGGATTGATGTATAGGAAGGGCCATCTCGCCCTGAGCGAGCGTGCCGACTGGACCCTGACAACCGCAGTGGTGATGCCGGGAACGGTGGTGGCAGACCGAGGGCGCTGGCAAGCCGAATCGTACCAAGAGATTCTGCATGGAACCTACCAGGTTGCAGGAAACGATCGCTTCTCGACGACCGGCATCCTGAGTGTCACCTGGAACAAGCTCGCGAAGAACCAAGGGCCGAATAAGTTCGACCCGCTCCTCTGGCAATCATTCGCGGCCATCCCGCATAAGGTCGCCGTCAAGCGACTGACGCCGGTTGAACCCGCGCTTGTCGGCACCTGGGAAGGCTCGGCCAAGTTCGTCGATCGGCAGGAGGAGTTTGTCTGGACGATTACCTCAGCCAACGTGTCGGAGTTTTATAAGGCGACATCCCAGACCGGCCGGATCGAACCGGAACAGGATCGGTTCAAGCTGATCGCTGCCCAGAGCAAAACACCTCCCCTTTCGATGCGCGTTCTGGCCCAAGACAAGATGGAGTTGACCGACAGCAGCGGCACGGTCTCCCAGTGGAGCCGGAATGAAAAACTGCTCTCTCGTTGTTAGCTCGCCTGGATTATCATCCTCAGCCGAAGTTCTCCGATCACGTGCTTGACTGCTTTTCCGCCGGTCGATAGACTGTTTCTATGGTCGGATTTCTCCTCACGGCCTTGCTTCTCACCGCCACGCCGATGTCGGCGGCGAAAGATCATGCCATGCCGGTTGAAGACCGAGGCCGTCCCGTCGCGAATGAAGCGTTCGACAAGACCATGCCTGGAAATCTCCTGCAAGGCTTGTTCAACCAAGCCTTGGCGACTCTACAGGAATACGTTGAGCTAGAAGGACGTCTGCCCTCTCATGAACCTCAGCGTTCAGGCGAATTCCGCCTGAAACTTTTCCCGCAAGGCAAGTCCCGCTCGCAGGAGCATCTGACCGCCGAAGGATCGTTCCGCCTCTCACCCGAGGCCGATCAGCAGGAACTCACCCTTCGTTTCAAATCTTCTAAGACATCACAGCGCTCCATCCCACCTCTCAGCGACGTGCTCTAAAAAGCCTCTGAGTAATTCCTTTCTCTTCTCTCTCCGCGCATCGCTCCGATCCGGAGAACGGTTCTCCGTTGATCACATCCCCTCGCCATTCTCGCTCGGCCATTCTCGCTCTTGACCGATGCATTACAGGGGCATAGAATTAAAAGTGTTCACAATCCGCCTCATTTGGGAGGTGGTGGTCATGTTCTTCCGTGGAGCACACATCCAACGGCATGGACATGGCAAATGTAACCTCCTCCCCAAACGAACTCTTTCCAGCAATCGCGCCGAGTTGTCTTCTTCAGGTGTGCTTGCGCCCAGTGGGATGACCCTCCACAACTTCTGGCCTCGCGTGATCATCTCCAACCGCGAGGGGCAGCATGTGGCCGGCTGTCAGGGCCGGAATCCGTTCCATGTGACGCGAGCAAGATTTCTGCCGGCGCCAGCCGGAGGTGCTGATGCGGGACGTCATTGCAGCCAGTCTCATGTCGGCCGCCGCGTTTTGGGATGGGCTCTCGTTGAACACTCGGATCAGAGGAACCAACGCCCTCGCCACGATGCAGCACGACACAGCCAGTGCGGCGTATGGCATGGTGGCGTGAAGGCGCGTGGAGAAAGTACTCGCGCGGTTCGCGTGCGAGAGAGTGGATTATGTCAGGGATATATTGGGGAATCGTAGCATGGCTCTTGGCGATGGTGGCAACCTTGTTTGTCTGCGTAGACATCATGTATTCCAAGACGAAGGGGTCGTCCAATGCATCAAGCGGCAGAGTTGAGGAGCCGAATGAGGCAGTCAGGCAAGCCTCAGCCGGCTCCCGGCGGGCTGCATAGGTGTATGCGACAGGCCTAGACGAATCTCGTTGTTCAGTCAACTGAGGTGCCAGATGGTCGAGATCATCGGTCTCGGAACGATGGTTGCGCTGGTGTGGCTGCTCGCCTGGTCGATGGCGGGTGAGAGTGAGTCTGAGAAGCGGCGGATTGCTGCGTCTCGTGATGACGGTCGTTCCCTCGAAACCGTCGCACGCGGCACACGAACCAGGCACGCAGCCTAATCTTGGATTCCTTCCTGGCGCATGCACACCCACATGTTTCCTCTTGCTCCGGCAAGTGAGACGTGGAGGGAAAGTTTAGGTTTGTCCCGCGTTCCGCCCACCACAGAGAGAGGAAGATCGCGGATCATGGTGGTTTGTTTTGCAATGTGGAGTGTTACGTGAGAATCTGCGGCTGCCCGATCCCGGCAATGACCTCTTCCGTGATCAGCACGGATTTCACCCCGCCCAGCGCCGGGACGTCATACATGAGGTCCAACATCACCTCTTCCAGGATCGTGCGTAGCGCCCGTGCCCCGGTTTTCATCACGGCCGCCCGGCGGGCGACGGCTTTGACCGCGGAATCGGTAAACTGCAGATCGACCCCTTCGATCTCGAAGAGGGCCTGATACTGCCTCACCAGCGCGTTGCGTGGCTCAGTCAGCACTCGAATGAGCGCAGGCACATCCAGGTCTGACAGGGTGGTCAGGACAGGGAATCGGCCCACAAACTCGGGAATGAGTCCGAATTTCAGTAGATCCTCGGACTGCAGGCAACGCAGTATGTCGGTGTGGCCGTCGATCTCGCCTGCGGAACTCATCGCTTCGAACCCCAGCCGCTTCGGCACCGTCCGTTGAGCAATGATCTGATCTAATCCGACGAATGCCCCGCCGGCGATGAACAGAATGTTCGTCGTGTCCACATGAATGTAGTCTTGGTCCGGATGCTTCCGTCCGCCTTTGGGCGGCACATTGCAGATCGTCCCTTCGACCAGCTTCAGCAGCGCCTGCTGGACACCCTCGCCTGACACATCGCGTGTCAGGGACGGATTCTCCGACTTGCGACTGATCTTGTCGATTTCATCGATGTAGATGATGCCGGTCTCGGCGCGTGTGACGTCGTAATCGCAGCTCTGCAGCAGCTTGAGGACGATATTCTCGACATCCTCGCCCACGTACCCGGCCTCCGTCAAAGCCGTGGCATCCACGATGGTAAAGGGAACATGAAGGATGCGGGCCAGCGTCTGTGATAGGAGCGTCTTCCCGGTTCCGGTCGATCCGATCATCAGGATGTTGCCCTTTTGGAGATCGACGTGTGTGAGCCGCTCCCGGTTCACAATACGCTTGTAGTGGTTGCGCACCGCGACGGAGAGGACTTTCTTGGCGTGGTCCTGCCCAATCACGTAGTCATCAAGCGTCGCTTTGATGTCGGTCGGCTTGGGGATCACGAGCGGAAGGGACGAGGACGAACCCTGCATGCCATGATTCGTGTCTTTGCTCAGGGACAGGGCGCAACGCTGAATGCATTCCTCACAGATCAACAGCGCCGACGTCGTCTGGCAGGAGTGGCAGGTGTATGGCTCGGGACTGGTGATGAGGTGCTGACCTGCGCCTTGAAGCTTGCCGCAAAATGAACAGAGGCGCTCTGGTTTCTGCGAAGGATGCCGCGTGTCCCAGAACACAGCTCTTTCCTCCGAATGCCAGGTTAATGGGCGGACACCACATTATTTTATGCCTCTCCCAAGAAGAACCGCAAGCGCGCGAATCAGGCGTCGAGGTTTTTGTCTGCCCAGGAGCATCAGAACTGAAAGGGGCGCAAAAGGAAGCCCGGCCTGGAACCCAGCAGGAGCAAGGGGGGTGGGAGCGTGCCTCGCATAGGAGGCAGCGGCGTTCTGAATTGGCGGAAGATTTAGCAGGATGCGGAAAAAGTCCGCCAGCGGCGTTCACAAACGTGACGCGCTGTATTCAGCGTGTCGTGAACCTCAGAGGCTCACCGTACAGCAAGAGTACGATTCGCCTCTTCGCT
>JACQHN010000114.1 GCA_016199015.1 Nitrospira defluvii | reverse complement strand
GGGTCATCGCCACGACCAATCGCTCGCTCTATCATGAAGTGACCCAGGGGCGATTTCGTGAGGATCTGTTCTATCGCTTGAATGTGTTTCCGGTCACCGTGCCTCCGCTCCGTGAACGGCCCGGCGATGTTCCGCTCCTGGCCAGACACTTTCTTCGTGCCTCCGCGCAACGCAACGGTCTCACGATACCGACATTGTCCGAGCGCGCCGTGGCGGATCTGCAATGCCGTGCATGGAAGGGGAATGTCCGCGAACTGGAGAACGTGATGGAACGCGCCATCTTGGTGGCCGGCGGCGCCGCTGTGGATGTGGATCACCTGTTACCGGGCGATGGCACGATCTTGGTGCGGGAGACGGAATCTGTCGAGTCGACACTCCCGCCTTCAGCGCACGGATCATTGTGGGAAATGGAACGGGATCTCATTTTTAAGACTTTGGCGAGGGTGAAAGAAAACCGCACGCATGCAGCCAAAGAGTTGGGAATCAGCATTCGCACCCTGCGGAACAAACTGCGGGAGTACCGAGGCATGGGCTACCCAGTGGAAGCGGAGAAGTCCTGACGGAGGCCGTATGGAACTAGGCAAGTTTTTCCCCAGGGTGGTCGTCCTTGCCGAGTGCTCTCGTGAGCCGGTCGATACCAGACTCCTCGCAGACTCCGCATCATCGCGAGGTGAGCGCGGTACACAGATTGCAGTTTCCAACCGTGGATTGAATGAAGCCCAGGAGTTGTCACGATGACTATTTTTGATAGGACCATGCAATTGCTTGAGCGTTCGCTGGACCTGCGCGGAGCACGTCAACAGGTCATTGCGGCGAATATCGCCAACGAAGAGACACCCAAGTATCGCGCGACGGATTTGAATTTCGGCCAGGCCTTGGCCAATGCACAACGGGGCAAGCTTCCGATTACCGTGGTCTCCACCAACCAGAACCATATCGGTCCGAAAGGGACCGGCTATCAACAGGTGGTGGGGCGCATTGAAGAGGTCCCGGCAGGGGACATGGCCTTGGATGCCAATAGCGTCAATATTGAACTCGAAATGGCCAAGATGTCCGACAACGCCCAGCAGTACAACACCGCGGCGACGATTATCAGTATGCGATTCAAGCAGTTGATGACTGCGATCCGCGAGGGACGGTGACGGTTGAGCCGTGAGAAACAGCCGGGCCCCACAGCCATGAGGCTCTAACCAAGAGGTGCATGATGGATATGACGGATAGTCTCGCAGTGTCGGTCTCCGCGCTCGATGCCCACCGGCATCGATTGAATGTCATCGCCAGCAACCTCGCCAATGCTCAGTCCACCAAGACCAGCACCGGCGGGCCCTATCGGCGCCGGGATGTTGTCTTTCAGGCGACGCCGGTCACATCCCCGTTTCAGCGGGCGTTAAAACAAGTCGCCACTGGACCCGGCCGTCATGCGTTGGATGGAGTCAAGGTGGCCCGTGTCATCGAAGATCACAAGCCGGGGCAGACGGTGTATGACCCGCGGCATCCCGATGCAGACAAAAAGGGCTTCGTCACCATGCCGAATGTGAATGTCATGGAAGAAATGGTCAATATGATCGGCGCTTCCCGCGCCTATGAGGCCAACGTACAGGCCATTAACGCGACCCGCACCATGTGGAATCGCGCGCTGGAGATCGGGAGGTAGCCATGTCCGACCTTCGTATTGCAGGGGCGAACCTGCCCAGTGCGATTGAAATCCCTGACATTCACGCGCCCGGCCAGAGCGGCGAGACCGGTGCGACGAGCAATTTTATGGGGTCGCTCAAAGAAGCGATCAGTCATATTAATGACGCGCAATCCGGCGCGAGCCAAGCGGTTGACGCATTGGTGACGGGACAGACCACCAACATCCATCAGACCATGGTGGCCTTGCAGCAGGCCGATGTGTCCTTTCAATTGATGATGCAGGTGCGGAATAAGTTGGTCTCGGCCTACGAAGAAATTCAGCGCATGCAGATTTAAGCGGAACAACTCGGTCACCGGCATCGCGAATAAAGGATTCTTCATCCTATGTTTTCGAAATTCAGCCAGTTCACGATCAACCAACGCTTCATCATTCTGCTCGCGCTCGCCGGATCCGTTGCGGGGTTGGTGGCAGTGACGCTCTGGACTCAACAGCCGGACATGCAGGTGCTTTTTGCGAATCTGGCGGTCGATGATGCGTCCGGGATCATCGACAAGCTGAAGGACGCAAAGGTGCCCTATGAGACAACCAACGGCGGCACCACGATCTTGGTGCCCAATGCGCAGGTACACGACCTGCGCTTGGAAATGGCCGGTCAGGGCCTCCCGCACGGTGGCGGGGTGGGGTATGAAATTTTCGACCGGACCACGATGGGCATGTCCGACTTCGTCCAAAAATTAAACTATCGTCGCGCCTTGCAAGGCGAGTTGGCGCGCACGATCACGCAGATGCCGGAAGTTGAGCGGGCACGCGTGCACTTGGCCATTCCTGAACGACGACTCTTTGCCACGGAGCAGGATCGCGCGCGCGCGTCCGTCGTGGTGTCGCTTCGCGCCAGTCAAACGTTGACCAAGGCTCAAATTCAGGGCGTCGTGCATCTCGTGTCCAGCAGCGTCGAAGGCCTGCAGGCGCGCGATGTCACCGTCGTGGATGGCCATGGCAATCTGCTGTCGAATACGTCCACCGATGAATCGGCAGGGCTCTCCGGTACGCAGATGGAATACCAGCGGACTTTGGAGAAGGATATCGAGACCCGCATTCAGTCGATGCTGGAGCGAATCGTCGGCGTCAACAAGGCCGTCGTACGTGTCTCGAGTGTGCTGGATTTCAGAAAAATCGAAACCACGGAAGAGCGCTACGATCCGAACGGGCAGGTGGTTCGCAGCGAGCAGCGCGGCCAGGAGAAATCAAGCGGGGTGAACGGCACCTCGGGCGGCGTGCCCGGCGTGGAATCGAATGTACCGGGCGGCACGGAGACCGAGGGCGGCCAAACCAGCTCGAACAACAATCAGACGAAAAACGAAACGGTCAATTATGAAATCAGTCGGACGGTATCCCGCATCGTGGAACCGACCGGGACCATCAAGAAGCTGTCGGTTGCGGTCCTCGTGGACGGCACCTATGAGGGTGGGAAAGCCGGGGAGGCTGCGTCGGACCAGCCGAAGAAGTATGTGGCGCGTTCGGAAGAGGAGATGAAACGCATTGAAGACATCGTCAAGAAAGCCATGGGCTATTCGACCGAACGACAGGATCAAGTGGAGGTCGTGAGTATTCAATTCGGCCTCGGACCGGAGGAACCAGTCGGCGCAGCCGTAGAAGCGACACCCGATGCAACCAAGGTCTGGATGCCGTACGTCCGCTATGCGGTGGGCGGCATCTTGTTCTTCCTGATTCTGTTCATGGTGGTCCGGCCATTGATGACGATGCTGGTGGAATCAGCGCCGGCTGTAGCCGTGGGGGAGACGCCGGCCTTGCCAGCCTCGGTCGGACAGGTGGAAGCCGCCATCAGCGGCAAACAACCCTCTCAAATTCTGGACATGGCAAAGAACAACCCCGCCAACACCGCCGTGGTCGTCAAGCAGTGGCTGAAGAGTAACGCCTAATCGATCACGATCATGAGCAAAGAACTCACGGGTGCACAGAAGGCCGCCATTCTGCTACGGGCGATCGGGGAAGAAGCTGCCGCGACCGTCATGAAAGCGCTCGACCCGAAGGATATTCGAAAGCTCGGGTCCTTCTTGAAGGAAACGGCGAATATCACGAAACAAGAAGAAGAGAGCGTGATCGCCGAATTCGAGCAGGCGAGCTCGTCAGGCGAAGTGCAATTCGAGGGTCGGGAGTTCATGGAATCCATCTTGAAAAAAGCCTTGGGTCCTGAGAAGGCCGCGCGAATGCTGGATTCGTTGAATACCAAAACCTATCCCGGCATTGATGCCCTGAAGTGGGTGGATCCCCGCACCGTGGCGCAGATTCTGAAAATCGAGCATCCTCAGACCATTGCGGTCTGCCTCGGGCAAATGGAGGCTGAGCAGGCCAGCGCCGTCCTCGCCTTGCTGCCGGTACATTTGCATGCCGATGTCTCCCTACGGCTCGCGACGATGCAAGAGGTGCAGCCCGACGTGCTGACAGAATTGAGCGAGAGTCTACAGGAAATTCTCGCGGCCTCGATGGGCATGTCCAGCATGACGGTGGGCGGAACCAAACTGATGGCCAACATCCTGACTCGAGTCGACAAGAATACCGAAGGCGCCATTATGGCGAAAATTACCGAACACGATCAGACGTTAGCCGAAAGCATCCGGGCGCTGATGTTCGTCTTCGACGATCTGATTGATCTGGATTCTCGCGGGATGCAAGAGATCATGAAGGAAATCAGCAAAGAAGACCTCCCTGTTGCGCTCCGCGGCGCAACGCCCGAAGTCAAAGACAAGTTTCTGGCCAATATGTCCAGCCGCGCAGCCGAGATGCTCAAAGACGACATGGAAACGCGAGGACCGGTCAAGGTGTCTGACGTTGAAAAAGCGCAGCAGAATATTCTCAAAGTCTGTCGCAAGCTGGAGGAAGAAGGCCGCATTGTGGTCGGGGGTGGCGGGGGCGAGGAGTTGATGTAGATGGGAACCGTCGCTTTGCGCGCACCGTCGGCGGTGTCGCCTCCCTCAGCGTCCGACAAAGAACTCTCGCCTCGAGCCGTACTGATCGTTGACGACGAACCGTCAATCTGCCTCCTGTTGGCCGAGATGCTGCGTTCCACCGGCCATCCCGTCCTCACCGCACGCTCCGCCGATGAGGCCTTGGCGCAACTGCGCGCGCACCCGATTGCCGTGCTGATTGTCGATGTGCAGCTGGCCACCACCGACGGAATTGCCTTCTTGGAACGGGCCTTGGAAGTCGATAGCCGTATCCTGAGTATCATCATGACCGGACACGGCAACATCGAACTGGCGGTTCGCGCCATGAAAGCCGGGGCGGCAGATTTTCTGACGAAGCCGTTTCAGACCGAATTGGTGCGTCTGGCCGTCTCACGCCTGCTGGAGCTCTACCGCTTACGGCAAGAAAATACCGTGCTCACCCGCAGCCTGATTCGCTCCGGCAACATCCAGTTGCGTACCGTGCCGCTGGCTGATTTCAGCCGGGGCAACAGACTGTTCGGAACCGATGATGTCACAGAGTTTGAACGAGGGGTCGCGGAAGGGGAAAAACGAGTGACGGAGCGCGTCTCGTCGATGCGCCAGAAAGAACAGGCGCTTGTGACGGCGCTCATGGCCCAATTGGAAGACACCTGGCGCGGGCTCCATGAGACGGTCGAAGAAGAAGTGGCCTCGCTGGCGTTCATGATTGCCCAAAAGGTGCTGCGTGATTTGGTCACCGACACACGCGACGTGATCGTGTCGCAAGTACGCGCGGCACTCACGCACCTCCATGAAAGCGGGCTCGTGCGGATCCGCGTGCATCCCTCGGATCTCCCGGTGCTGGAATCGTCACGGAGCGCGTTGAGCCAAACACCGCACGGACTGCTGAGCCTGAAGTTCGAAACCGATCCGAGCATCAGCCCGGGGGGATGCCTGGTGCACGCATCGAGCTTGCTGATTGATGCGACATTGGACACGCAGCTTCTGCGCCTGGGCGAAGCCTTGCGAAAGCGAGAAACCGGTGAAGCTTAGCGACCGGCTCGAACAAGTCGAACCACTGTCCGTCACGGGCCGCGTGGCCCAAGCGGTCGGCATCGTGATCGAAGCCTCCGGGCCTTTCACCTCGGTCGGGGAGGTCTGCGAGATTACCCGCGAGGGCGGCCATGGCGCCGTGATGGCAGAGGTGGTCGGCTTTCGTGAAGATCGTGTCTTGCTGATGCCGCTCGGGGAGATGCAGGGCATCGGGCCGGGGAGCCGTGTCGTGATGAAAGGACACGTCGCATCGGTGCCGGTCGGACCCCAGATGCTCGGCCGTATTTTTGACGGCCTGGGCCATCCGCTTGATGGGTTGCCGCCGGTGCGCGCCGAGGTGCGCGTCCCGCTGTATGCCGCGCCCCTCAACCCGCTGCATCGCGCCAGGATTACGCAGCCCGTCGACCTGGGCATCCGAGCAATCAATGCCCTGCTGACTTGTGGTCAGGGCCAGAAGATCGGAGTGTTTGCCGGATCCGGCGTGGGGAAAAGCGTCCTCTTGGGCATGATCAGTCGGTACACGCAGGCGGATGTGAGGGTCATCGCCCTCGTCGGCGAGCGAGGACGCGAAGTGAAAGAGTTCCTTGAGCGCGACCTCACACCCGAAGCCCGAGCCCGGTCGGTCGTGGTTGTGGCGACCTCGGATCAACCGCCCTTGGTGCGCATACGCGGTGCGTTAGTGGCGACCGCCATTGCCGAGTATTTTCGCGACTGCGGCAAACATGTGCTGTTGATGATGGACTCTCTGTCCAGATTGGCCTACAGCCAACGGGAAGTCGGATTGGCCATCGGTGAACCTCCGACGACCAAAGGCTATACGCCGTCTGTCTTTGCGGTGCTGCCGAAGCTGTTGGAACGGGTGGGACCGGCTCAGAGCGGAGGCAGTATCACCGGACTCTACACCGTGCTGGTTGATGGCGACGATCTCAACGACCCCGTGGCCGATGCGGTGCGCTCGATCCTCGACGGACATATCGTGTTGTCCCGTGAACTCGCCGCGCGGAATCACTTCCCCGCGATCGACATTCTCCAAAGTACCAGTCGGGTCATGCGGGATATCGTCACGCCGACGCACTACGCCGCAGCACGATTGGTGCTCGAACGCACGGCGCTCTATCGCCGCTCGGAGGATCTGATCACGCTGGGCGCCTACAAGCCTGGCACCAGCAAAGAGCTGGATAAAGCCGTCGCGGCTCACGAGGGCATTACAGGATTTCTGCGTCAGGAGATTCAGCAGCCGATCGGCTTCTCCCAATCCCTCGACGCATTGATGGCGCTCGCCGGGAACATTCAATGAACCTCACGGTGCTTCGTACCTACGCGCTACAACTTGAAGAGGTCGCCAAACTGGAACTGGCGGAGCTCGCCCGATCGTTACAAAACACCGTCGAGCGGATGGCGATGTTGGAGTCACAGGCACGAGCGGATGCTGATCGATATTTGTCGCAGGTGCGCGAGGGGAGCACCGTCACGCAAGTGTACACCCAGTTCGATGCCATGGATCAGGCCATCGCGGCTCGCAAAGGGATGGAACAGGCTCACGCTGCGCAGCAGGCGCAATGGGCGACCAAGCGAGACGAATTGCTCGAGGCGATGCAATACCGAAAGAAGCTGGATCTTCTCGGCGCTCGTGCTGTCCAGGAACAGCGCCGTCGCCAGGACAAGCAGGATCAACAGTTGCTCGATGAGCGAGCGTGGCGACGCAGTTCCTTAAGGACAGGAGAACGGGCATGATCGCGACCACATTGTCCACGCTGGCCGATGGTCGGGTGGAGCGCTTCTACCGAATCCTGCGGTTGGCCGTCGGCCTGGTGCTGGCGGGCGTCGTCTGTACGACGACCCCTGGTTCTGCCGGGGAGCCGCCCCCAGATCCTGTAGCTTCAGAGGAAGAGCCTCAACCACCCGGCGTGAAAAACAACGTCCAGGGGCCTGCGATCAGTACCCCACGTGAAATCCTCCAGATGTTGGAACAGCGGAAGCGCTTCTTGGATAAGCGTGAAGCGGCGTTACGCGGGGCCGATACGCACCTTCTGGAACTGAAGGCAGAACTGGAACAGATTGTCACCCGTCACGAGAAAATGGTTGAAGCTGAAAAGAAGCTCCATCAGGCGGCAGCCTTGGCCAAGGCTGCGAGCGAGGCTGACAAATCGAAAGATCCCAAGAACGCCGGCGGCCCGCGCAACGTCAATCAAGCGCAACTGGCAAAAATCTATGAGGCCATGCCGCCTGAAGAAGCCGCGGCGCGTCTGGAGCGCATGCCTGAACGCAAAGCGCTTGAAGTGCTGCGACTCCTCAAGGGGAAATCCGCCGGCTCGATTCTCGCTGAAGTGAAACCTGATCGAGCGGCTCGTTTAACCGAGCAACTCCTGACGATTCCGTAACCACCCGCAGCGATCCACCTGCCATCCGGCAGGTTTTGCCGTCACCTTCTGCAGAAACTTCCTTCTCCCTGTTTCTCCTCCGGACCACCTTCACGAAAATCGTGCGTCATGCAGGGTTTTCATGCGCAGGAACAATGGCACGGCCTTTGTAAAGGTGTTCCCTGGTTACTCACCGGACCAGGAGCACACAGGAACACTATGGCCACCGATATGCAGCCCTTTCTCAGCGGCCTTTCGAGCGCGGGGAATCATTCCGCCTCAGACATGCGGGATCGCAACGCGGGCCTCCCGCCCAGTTCTTCCGCCAATCGGTTCGATACGATGCTTGGAACGGCGGAAGCTCGCCGAACCGGGGCGGGACATGAGTCGATGCCCGTGCGACCCCAATATGCCGCGCACCCTCGTGCGGCAACAGATACCACGACCAAATCACGGGGACGGGGCGACATATCGGCGCGGATTGCCGCTACGGCCCGGCATGAACGATCTGCCACTCAGACTGAACGGACGCAATCCCAGAGGGCAGAAGAGTCCGAGAGCGGACAGGACGACCAGACTACCGAAGCTCGCGACACATCCAATCAGTCAGCAACCTTGTCGCCGGAAATGCTGCTTGCCGCCGGAATGGTCCCCCAGGCTCTGACGGGGGAACGGGTGGCCGCGCAAGCAGATTCTCCATCCGATGACGCACCTCACGCTGCCGACACGACGGTGGGAGAGGTGCAATCAGCAACAGCCACGGAACTCTCTTCGCCGGATTCGCAGCCCGCGGCTACTACGCAAAGCGCCTCCCTACTTCCGCCTGGTCAGACGCCTGGGCAAGTGCCGGCTGATGCGACGGCGAAAGGCGCGGCAGACCGCTTCGCCGGACCGACGAAGGCCTCCGATACCCCCACCGCAGAAAGCGGCAATCCAGATGCCGCGCTGTTGTCACAGGCTCAGAAACAGGATGCGCCACCTGAAACCCCGACGGGCCTGAACGATGGGTTGAGCAAAGGCGCCCCAATAGAACCAGACAAAGCCAAGTTAGAGGCGATAGTGATCAACACGCACATGACAGAGAAAGCAACGACAAACACCGATGCGGCTGAACAGGCTGACCTTCAGCCCATGTTCGACTCTGTCATGCCGGTGAGCGATGCCTCTGCGGGCCAAGGTGCATCGAGTGCCGAACATTTTTTTGGGCAGGATGATCAATCATCCTCAGATTCACGAGGTGGGCCTGATCACTCCAAGTCGAACCTTCTCTCCCCCGACGACCACACCCTTCGACCGCAGTTTCTGGATCAAGCGACCGGCATCAGTCCATCCGCTCCCTCTTCCAGCGACAGCCGCGTGGGTCGAAGCGAGACCGGACAGGCCACCATCGTCCATGCATCCGAATCTGAACGGGTCAGCGGAGCCTATCCTTCTGCGCAGACTGTCACGCTGGACTTGGATCCCTTGGATATGGGGCCCTTGCGGGTACGCATCATGATGACGGATCAAACCGTCCACGCGCATATTCGGACCGAACATGGTGAGCTGGGGCAGGGCCTGTTGCGACAAGGCCAATCACTGGAGGCGTCGCTCCGGACGACGGGCCTGGAAATGGGGATGCTCCGGGTGACAGTGGATCAGCAGCAGCAAGGACAGGGCGAAAATGCCTGGGCATTTCAGCAACAACAGGGGCGACCGGGGCTCGCATCCGGTCTACCTTCAGCGTCGGGAGAAGAGGAGCGAACTTCGCGGGTTAGCCACGGCTATGACAATAACGGACACGTCAGTTTTTTTGCCTGATCGGAGGACCTATGGATTTCAGCAATGTGATCACCCACACGACCGCCACAGACTCATCGAGCACGCCGACAGTCAATGGTCAGAAGATACTGGGCCAACAGGATTTTTTGAAGTTGCTCCTGACGCAGCTTCAAAATCAGGATCCGTTGAAACCGGTCGAAGATAAGGACTTCATCGCACAGACGGCACAGTTCTCCCAGCTGGATCAAATGTCGAAACTGGTGTCGTTGATGGAGAAAAGCGTGTCGCTTCAGGAAGCGGCCCAGAGCAAAGACGCCGCGGCCACGAAATCCACTACGGCATAGCAACAGGTCGTCCCACGGGTCGGCCTGGAGCAGAGCCAAGCCTGTACAAGTCTCGGCAACAAGGAGGATCGCAGCATGGGTATTCTTACATCGATGTTCACCGCAGTGACCGGCTTAAGTTCTTACGGCAATGCCATGGGCGTCATCGGCAATAACATCGCGAACATTGGAACCGCGGGGTTTAAGTCCAGCCGCGCGACATTTGCGGACCTGATTTCATCCAGTGTGTCGGGTGCAAGCGGTGGCGGTCAAGTCGGCCTCGGAGTCTACATGAACGATGTTCAGACCAACTTCACACAGGGGTCGATGACCACCACGGGCAACACGTTCGACCTGGCCATCGATGGAAGCGGATTCTATCTCTTGCAGAACAGTTCCGGCGCAAATTTCTATTCTCGAGCCGGCCAGTTCAAGGTAGACAATCTCGGGCAAGTCGTCGATTCGAGCGGCGCCCTGCTTCAAGGGTACCAGGCCGATGCAAACGGCAACATCACGAGCACGATCGGAGGCATCACGTTGTCGTCGAGTGCTGTGGCACCACAGACCACGACCACGGCCACGATTCTCGGCAATCTCAATGCCGGCGCCACCGCTCCGACCGCGGCCTTCAGCACCACCGACACCACCTCGTACAACTTTTCGACGGGGATGACCTTTTATGACTCCCTTGGAAACTCTCACCAGCTGCAACTGTATTTCCGCAAGACCGCTGCGAATGCCTGGGGGGTCTACTCGCAAGTCGACGGCGGGACGGCGGCAGCTCAAACCAATATGACGTTTAACGCCAGTGGCGCGGTGACGGCCGGTGGAACACAGACGGTCAGCGCGGTGTTGACGACCGGCGCCACGACACCCCAGACGGTGACGGTGAGTCTGGCAGGACTCACGCAATTCGGCTCCGCCTCCGGTGTCATCAGCCAAACGCAGAACGGATTTGCCTCAGGAACCCTCGATCGAATCAGCGTGGATAAACAGGGGCAAGTGGTGGCGCAGTTCACCAATGGGCAGACCAAAGCGCTCGCGCAAGTCGTTCTGAACCGATTTACGAATCCCGACGGACTGGTCAGTGCCGGCGAAAATCACTTTATTGAAACCGTGGAGTCCGGTGCGGCGTTGGTCGGGGCTCCAACAGTGAATGGCATGGGCAGAATTCTGTCGGGAACCGTGGAGCAGTCCAACGTGGATCTCGGCAAGGAATTCGTGGACATGATCATCACGCAGCGCGCGTTCCAGGCCAATTCGCGCGCGATCACGACCAGCGACGAGATGTTGCAGGAACTCGTGAACCTCAAGCGATAATCAATCAGGGTTCTGGCGCGCCTCGCTCGAGCGCGCGCCAGAACCCAAGTCGGCAATTTCTACCTAGCCCCCTCCGCGTCATACAAACCTCGTCCGCCTCCATACCCTCGTCAACATTCTGTCGGCCCGCGCGAATCCCGCGTCACGATGCTGACAAGGTCTCAGGCCGGCAGACTGACCGTGCACTCCTCGAATGCTGCTTGACCTGAAATCATTGTGTTTCCTCATGATCTGTCGCGTTCAGCGGTGGGTGCAGGGAATCGCAGTGGATTGTCGCGTGGCATATGCATTGCACCACTGACGGGCTCCGGCAACCACTGTCCGCAGGAGGTTTGTATGGCAGAAGCAGCTGAAGAGAAGGCGCCCCCGGCACCCGTGGGGATGCCCATGAAGATGGTCCTTATCCTGGTCGGAGGAACGCTCGTCGTCGCACTGGGCGGGGCATTTGCGATGTTCAAAATGATGTCCGGATCGTCCGAGAAACCGGCCGCTGAAGGCGCGGCTGAAAAACCGGCTGCTCACGGGGAGGCTGAAGCCAAGGGAGGCGGGCACGCCGCGGGAAGCGAGACGGGCGCGATTGCCGACCTGGATCCGTTCATCGTTAATCTCGCTGATTCACCCGAGGTGCGGTATCTCAAAGTGACGATGAAGTTGGAATTGACCAACGCGTCGGCCGCCGAAGAGATCACGGCCCGTACCCCGCAAATTCGCGACGCGATTCTAGTCTTGTTGACCAGCCTGGATTCCGTGACCGCCCGTTCCCCGCAAGGCAAACACAAGTTGCGAGAAGACGTGACGCAACGCATTAACGGCCTGCTTCCCAAGAAGTCGGTCAAGACGGCGTACTTCACGGACTTTGTCATTCAGTAGCGCATCGGCACTCCTCGAGGACGTCATGGACAAGATCCTGTCGCAAGAAGAAATCGATGCCTTGATGGGCGGGGTGATGTCGGGCGACGTCGACACGGATCCCAAAGAGGCCGAGGATCCGAACGAAGTCAAGGCCTACAGCCTGACCCATCAAGAGCGCATCATCCGTGGACGCATGCCCACGATGGAGATGATCAACGACCGCTTTACGCGGCAGCAATCCATCTCCTGGAGCGGGCTTTTGCGAGAGAAAATCGAATTCAGCGTCGTCAGCACCCAGATCATCAAGTTTGGAGACTTTATCCTGAAGGTGCCGGTCCCATCCTCGTTCAACTTATTCATGATGGAGCCCTTGCGCGGCAACGGTCTCTACATCATGGATGCGATGTTGGTGTATCTCATCGTGGACTTCTTCTTCGGGGGAAAAGTGCAAACGCACGTGAAGCCGGAGGGGCGAGAGTTCACCCCGATTCAAGTTCGGCTGGTCAAGAAGCTGGTTCAACAAGCACTCCTGGATTTGGAAAAAGCCTGGCAGGCCGTCATGCAAATGAAGATCGGCTACTGCCGATCCGAGAGCAACCCGCAATTTGCCATGGTCGTCACCGCATCGGAGATCGTCGTGGTGGTGACTTTGCAAGTCCACCTGGGCGACGTCTCCCGGGAGATGTTCATCGCCTACCCCTATTCCATGCTGGAGCCGATCAAAGAGAAACTCTACTCCGGCCTGTTTGCCGACAATGTGGAGCAGGACAGCAGTTGGGGCAGCCGCTTCAAAGATTCGCTACAGGAATGCGACGTGGCCATGACGGTGCAATTAGGGACGGCGCGCATCAACGTGCAGGACTTGCTGAACTTCAATTCCGGCGATGTCCTGATGCTCGACCAGCACCCGGGCGATCCCATGATTTGTTTGGTGGAGGGCGACCCAAAATTTCAAGGGCAGCCGGGTGTGTTCAAGGGGAATCATGCCTGTCGTGTCACCAAGGTATTGACCTAGTTTCGTGCCGGCACAAAAGGAGATCTGCACATGGCCAACGGCGACACAACCGCTCAGTCGGGTCCGACCACTACCGACACCGGCGAGGCGAATCCGCAACCGACGTCGTTTCCACCGGTCGATAACCAGTGCGCCGTGCCGGCCAACAAGAATATCGAATTCGTCCTCGATATTCCGCTGCAAGTGACCGTGCAGATCGGCTCAACGCGCATGTTGATCCGAGAGTTGCTCCAGCTGGGACAGGGCTCCGTCATCGAACTGAACAAGCTCGCGGGAGAACCGATGGAAGTGCTGGTCAACAATAAGTTGGTCGCCCGCGGCGAAGTCGTGGTGGTGAACGAAAAATTCGGCATCCGGCTCACGGATGTGGTGAGCCCAAACCAGCGGATTCAGCAGCTCGGGTAGCCATCACCGGCAACGGCGGCAACAAGGTCGCCGCGCCGGCGAGAGGAATGAACGGTCGCACATGGAACTGTGGGAAAGTGTCGTTCGTATGGTGTCGGCGCTCGGGGTCGTCCTGGCGTTGATCCTAGGTCTCCTGGCGGTGGCGCGCTCCGCCATCGGCCGCCGGTTTCTTCCCCTGAGCGGGGTACCGGCGATCAAGATCCTGGCAAACAGTCCTCTTGGGGCACGAAAGCAAGTCCTGTTGGTGGCCGTCGCGGGAGAAGTGTTGATTCTCGGCACCACTGCCACCGATCTTGTGCGCCTCGGGAAAATCACCGATCCCGAGCAATTGAAACTTCTCTTAGCTGATGCCTCATCCACGCGTCCATCACCGTCTTCCGGCCCTGTGCGCTCAGATCATATGCAGGAGGCCCATCGTGTATCCTGCTAGTCTCATGCGTCTAGGCCGATGGTCGTGGTCAGCTCTGCGCAGAATTCGGTGGAGTGGGGTTTGCATCGGTCTGATTGTGCTCGGCGGTCTGCTTACCGACTCTTCTGCCCATGCCGAAGGACCCTCCCTCACACTCGATCTCGGGCAGGGTGGCCCCAAACAGACGGCCGTGGTCCTGCAGATTCTCGCGCTCTTGACCATCCTCTCGCTGGCGCCGGCCATGTTCATCATGGTGACTTCCTTTACGCGCATGGTCATCGTCTTGTCGTTCCTCCGGCAAGCCCTGGGCACGCAGCAGGTACCGCCGAACCAAGTCCTCATCAGCCTCGCGCTGTTTCTTACGATGTTCGTCATGGCTCCGGTGGGGCAAGCGGTTTACAAGGACGCCTTGCAACCACTCCTGGCCGAGCAAATCGGGTACGACGAAGCGTGGAACCGAGGCATTCAGCCCATTCGTGCCTTCATGCTCAAGCAAATGCGCGATAAAGATCTCGAACTGTTTCTCGAATTGTCCCATTCTCCGAAGCCGACTCAGGTAGAGCAGGTGCCGACGCACGTGATCATTCCCGCGTTTGTCCTGAGCGAGCTGCGTATCTCGTTTCAGATCGGGTTTCTGCTCTACATCCCGTTTCTCATTGTGGATATGGTGGTCGCGAGCGTGTTGATGTCCATGGGCATGATGCTGCTGCCGCCTGTCATGATTTCGCTGCCGTTCAAACTGATTCTGTTCGTCCTCGCGGACGGCTGGTATCTGGTCGTCGGATCCATGGTCAAGAGCTTCCAATAGGAGCCGCGCGCATGACAGTCGAAATGGTGACGGACATCGGCCGCCAAGCCATCGAAACCGCCATGCTGGTGTCCGCGCCGATATTGGGTTTGAGCCTGATTGTCGGCCTCTTGGTGAGTACGTTTCAGGCGATGACGCAGATCAACGAAGCGACGCTGACGTTTGTGCCGAAAGTCTTGGCGGTGTTTGCGGCCACGCTGTTGTTCCTTCCCTGGATGATGGGAGTGCTGATCGCCTTTATGACCCATATCATCACCAGCATTCCCGCGTTGATTCATTCGTAAGGCATCGGACCGACCATGAACGCCGCACAGACCCTGCACCTTGCGCTTCCCCAGTTTCAATCGTTCTCCATCTTATTGGTGCGGATTGCGGGCATGATCAGTGTGTTTCCGATCCTCAATACCCGCACCATTCCAACGTCGGTCAAGGCCGGCCTCGTGACGATGCTGGGATTGGTCCTCGCTCCCATCATTCCATTACCCAGCCTCCCCACAGACCCTGTCGCGGTCGTGGCCGGGATC
>JACQHN010000109.1 GCA_016199015.1 Nitrospira defluvii | reverse complement strand
GGCGCACGGTGCGATCGCTTTTGTTCATCGATATTCCTCGATATCTTGAGTCAGATGTTCTGTTGCGACCAGTCGTTCGGTCATGCATCCCGAATAACCAGTTAGGGAACCTTACCAATCACAGTTATTTGCGGGCTCGAACGATCACGGCCTCGATCGCGTCCAATCGAATCACTGCGTCATAAAACTCCAGTCCTGTCAGCTCGGCCAGATGGACCCCATTGGAACCGACCTTGAGGACTTTCCCGTCGAGATCTTGACCCGAGCGTAATTTCACCTTCGCCCTTTTTCAGACTTGCTGGTCGAGCGTCTGCTTGATCGTGTCGGCCGCATTGACATCGGGCTGCAATTCCTCCGCCGACAGAGGCAGCGCTGTGCCTACCATCAGCAGGTAGGCCAACATGAAGACCTGAAGGCTTCGCCATCGACTGACCCCTGTCGGATGCTCCATCGCGTGACCCTCCAGTGATGTGACCTGCCAAAACGACACCTGTCCGCCCTGTTCACGTGTCCTTCACGAACGAGACGCTTCCTTTATGCTCCTCATTCATCTCCCGCTCAATGGTCTCACAGCGAGATTGCCCTTCCCGTACCCCGTTCTGCAGAAAAATGCAATCGTCGAGGGGGAACTGGCAAAGAAAACCTGTGGCGGGATGAATGCCTCTTCCAGGATGGAGTCACTCTAAAAAGTGACGAGGGGTCGAAACAGGATGGCTCTGACGATGGATCTTGCCAGCCCACACCGCCGACAGAGCGGCATCGGCCACGAAATGGTTGTAGTGACGCAACACACGTTCCACATAGAGCTGGGTTCCGGGGAGTGACTCCGTGCCGACTGCCTGACTGACTCGCCGTTCACCGGCATGGTAGGCGGCCAGCGCCAGGGAGAGATCTCCTCCGAATCGATCCAGAAGTCGGCGCAGCAGTGCCGCACCAGCGCGAATGTTGTCGTCCGGATCGAATGGGTCCAGGACATGCAGCGCCGCGGCCGTCAACGGCATCAGTTGCATCAACCCGATTGCCCCCTTCGACGACACGGCCTGCGGATTGAAATTCGATTCAACCTTAATGACTGCCTGCAAGAGGGCCGGATCGAGCGCGTATTGCTTGGCATGGGTGGCAATGAGGGAAGGAATCGATTCGGAAGAGCGAGGAGTATCCAGGTCCGTTACACCAGGATCGATAGCTAACCGGCTCACCGATGGCATCACCACCGTCAGGCAGACTGCGACCACCAGCGGGCAGAGCGCGCGAGCCACGCGGATCCAACGCGGATTCCAATACGGATGCATCATGATGTCGATTCGAGCCGACCGGCGTGAACCGGATGCCCCTACCTGCCATCCTCATCAAGACTCCTGATGAGCACCGCACGACCATGCCGATCGAACCACGATTGAATTCGATCGCCCACGTGGGCCGGCCGGTCGATCTGCGTGTTTTCATCATGAGGAATGCGATGTTCTTGTCCCCGGACGTCTCGTACCAGATAGGCCCCGCCTTCCAGCGCCTGCACCTGTCCGACGACCGACCCTGCGGGCTGTTCGATGGCCGGCGCCGTGGACCGACTTTGCGCGCTACGCGTTCCGGAAATGATTCCCCGTCCAAGGTCTTCCTGGGAGGAGCTGCCCCGTAGCGCAGGTTGCGTACACCCCATCGCCAGAACCACCAGCGGGAGAAGAAAGATCGAACGATGGCAAGACGTGAGCGAGGGCATCATGATTGGGGCCTCCCTGTGTCCGAGGTCGTACAGCCGGTGCAGGACAGATTTGGCGCACCGTCACGTCACTATTCCACGGGGAGAGAGGATGCACAAGAAAATGAAAAGAATCGGCTTGCCTGGAGCCTCATGGACGCGCGGTACGATATCAGGTGTATTAGCCGGTTACTCAATGGCCTGTGGGACTGCACGGAGTTGAGACCGCAGGAATAGCGGGGGTCACCACAACGAACGAACATGTTCCTTGAGCCAACAACGATCCATCACCACCTGCAGTCCCGCTTGCCGCGCACGCGCAGCGGCCGCCTCGTCGATCACGCCCTCTTGGAGCCACAGGGCTTTGGCCTTGACGCGTATGGCGTCATCGACGATTGAACCTGCCTCCTCGGACCGTCTAAAGATGTTCACCAGATCGATCTGGCCAAGCACAGCCGAAAGGGACGGGTAGGCCACCTCGCCCAGCACCATCGTCTCATGTGGATTCACAGGGATCATCACCTTTCCCTGCTGCTGCATGTAGGCTGCCACCTGGTATGACGGCCGGGCCGGATTCGACGACAAGCCCACTACCGCGATGGTCCGACAATCTCTGAGCAGGGCCACCAGCATCTCCGGTGACAGCGCATCACCCGTCACGATGCTCCCCAGAGCTCTTCCAGCCGTTGGGCTCGCCCGCAGTTGTACTTGTAGAATTTATACCGGATTGGATTCTTCTTATAGAAATCCTGGTGATAGTCTTCAGCTGGGTAAAACTGCGCGGCCATGACGAGTTCCGTAACAATCGGCTGGGCAAACCGCTTGGATTGCTCGAGAGTCTGCTTCGATGCTTCAGCCAAACGTTTTTGCTCCTCGGTCTGATAGAAAATCACCGCACGATATTGGCTGCCATGGTCGCAGAACTGTGCATTGGGCGTCACAGGATCTACATTGTGCCAGAACGCATCGAGTAACTTGGCATAGCTCACCTTGGCCGAGTCGTATAACACCTCAACGGCCTCAGCATGCCCTGTTGCACCACCCGAAACCTGTTCATAACTGGGATTCTCCACCCGCCCGCCCATATACCCGCTGGTCACCGACGAGACACCGGGGACTTTCTCGAACACTTCCTCCATGCACCAGAAACAACCGCCGGCAAAGAAGGCTTTGGCAGGACCGGGCGCGTCAGCGGCTCGACTGACCGCAGCCAGAGAGCCCCCCAGAATGATCGACAGAGCAAGCACCGCGCAGATTCTCATGGGTGTGACGACGTTCATAGAATGAGTCCTCCCTGCAACTGAGTCGGCTCCTCGCTGTTCATCTTACCAAAGCGCTCAACCCGCCGCGATTGCAGTGCCGGAGCTGTTCCTCATATCTACGAGCGTCGCAATCGAACGGATGTTTCTGTATGATGGGCAACATGAAACGACTGACTTCGCTTGTGGGAATGGTGGCGGCGCTGACGCTTTCCGG